>CAYMGL010000010.1:0-22498 GCA_964389945.1 uncultured Actinomycetota bacterium | reverse complement strand
CCTGCTGTCCGCACGTCGTCCCTCCCAGGTGCACGGGCTCCAGACCCTAGGCCGCTTCGTCGGAATCGATGTCAACCGAACGGCCGAACTGTTCGTTAATGCAGTGAGGGATCGGTCCAGCAGGGGTGGGCCGCGCCGACCGGAATCGAGCTGCCGTTGACGTTCGAAGACGCCTACCAGGAGCACTATCGCGACGTCGTCGCGTCGTCGTGGTCGATCTGTCGCGACCGCCAGGTCGCCGAGGAACTCACCCAGGAGGCGTTCGCCCGCGCCTACCGCCGGTGGCAGAAGCTCGACGACGGCGGCTACGCGGTCCCCTGGCTCCACCGCGTCGTGATGAACCTCACGCTGTCCCACGTCCGGCGGCGCAGCCGGGGCTCGGTCCTCGAACGCTTCGCCGCCCCGCGCCCGGCGACGACGCCGCAGCCCACGACCGACGACTGGCTGGTCGACATCCTCAACCGGCTCCCCAGACGCCAACGAGAAGCCGTCTTCCTGCGCTACGTCGCGGACCTCGACGTCGCTGCCGTGGCCGACGCGATGGGCTGCACGCCCGGGACGGTCAAGACCCACAGCAAGCGCGGCCTCGACCACCTCCGGCAGCTCGTCAGCGTCGGCGAGACCCCGTCCGTCTTCGCCACGGCCGCACAGGAGTCCTGACATGGACACGCTCACGACCCGTCTCAAGCAGCAGACCGAGGGGCTCGACACGTCCGTCCTGACACCGGCCGAGCACCTGCCCGGCGTCGTCCGGCGCGGCCGGCGCTACATGGTCGCGATGTCCGCTGCGACCATCGTCGGCACGACGGCAGCGGTCGCCGCCGCCGCCGTCGTCGTCCCCCAGGTCGTCGAGCAGCTCCGCGGGCCCGAGACGCCGGTCGTCATGTCGACGCCGGAGGACGAACCGGCGCCCGAGGCCACCGAGACCACGGTGCCCGAGGAACCTGCCGAACCGACCGACGAGAAGACTGCGCCGCTGCCCGCGGTCCCCGACGAGGAGCCGGCAGCAGCCCCGGTCGACGTGACCGCACCCGACCTGGCGGTGCTGAGCCCGGCGGACGGGACCACCGTGACGTCGAAGGAGGTCACCTTCCGCGGCGAGGTCGAGCCCGGCGCGTCCGTGACGGCCGGGCCGTACGACGCCACGGTCGCCGACGACGGCTCGTGGTCCATCGTGCTCATCGCGAGCCGCGGCGACAACGACGTGACGTTCACGGCCACCGACGAGGCCGGCAACGTCACGACGAAGCTGGTCACGGTCACCTACGAGCCCGCCACGTCGCCGACGTCGAAGGAGAAGCCGGCCACGAACACGTCGCTCACCGCGAACCAGAAGCGGGGGGAGCTGCCGAGCGCCCCGCACACCAACGTCTACTGGGGCACCGCGACGCCCGAGGCGAAGGTCGCCGTCGTCAGCGAGTACGGCACCGCCTACGCCTGGGCGAACAGCGCCGGCGCCTGGGAGGTCGAGGTCGACTTCGACCCGCCGCCAGGCACGACCACCTTCCCAGTGACCGTCAGGCTGTACGACGACCCGGACGTGCGCAGGACGTTCGAGGTGACCACGGTCGCCGACGGCACGCGGACCTTCACCGCCAGTCAGCAGCAGTCGAAGCTGACGGGCGAGCCCTACACCAACGTCTACTGGGGCACGGCGAACCCGGGCGAGAAGATCAAGGTCATCTCCGACCACGGCTGGGCCGCCACCTACGCCGACGACGCCGGCAACTGGGAGTTGGCCGTGACGTTCGACCCGCCCGGCGGCACGAAGGAGTTCGACGTCGTCGCGCGGTACTACCACGACAGCGGCGTGGCCCGGACGTTCCGCCTGACCACGGTCGCCCCGGAGGCGGCGGCGTTCACGGCCTCGCAGCAGAAGTCGGCCGTGTCGGCCTCCTCGCCGACGAACACCTACAGCGGGACCGGCGAACCCGGCCACGAGGTGCTGGTCTGGACCGAGGCGCACGGGCAGGTCTCCACGATCGTGGGCGGCGGTGGCACCTGGCAGGTGCAGCTGACCTACTCGTCGGTCTCACCCGGCGACACGTTCCAGGTCAAGGCGAAGGACATGACCAGCGGCGCGAAGCACCTCTTCGAGGTCACGATCACCGACTGACCCCGGCGCCGACCCTCGCGGACGACGTTCTGGCAGACTCCCGGGATGGGTCCGATCCAGTACGCACGCAACGGCGACGTCCACCTCGCCTACATGACCGTCGGCGACGGTGCGATGGACCTGCTGTGGATCCCCGGGTGGTTCTCGGACGTCGAGGCGTCCTGGCAGATCCCGGGTGTCGGCGAGTTCCTCGAGGACCTCGCCGGCCTCGGGCGGCTGATCGTGTTCGACAAGCGCGGGACCGGCCAGTCCGACCGGGTCCCGGAGCACCAGTACCCCTCGCTGGAGGAGCGCGTCGCCGACGTCGTCGCGGTCCTCGACGCCGCCGGGTCCGAGCAGGCGGCACTGGTCGGCTTCTCCGAGGGCGGCACGCAGGCACTGCTCACGGCGGCCCGCCGGCCCGAACGGGTCCGCGCCGTGGTGTCGATCGATGCCTGGGCCCGGCTGCTGCCGGCCGACGACATGCCGGGCATGGGGGTCCCACGCGAAGCCTTCCAGACCTTCCTGTCGCGGGCGCTGCAGCACTGGGGCACCGGTGCGGGTGTCCACGTGTTCGCCCCCAGCCGCGTCGACGACCAGCTGTTCGTCGAGCGGTGGGCCGTCGCGGAGCGCCGCGCGGCATCCCCGAGTGCGCTCGAGGGCTACGGCCGGATGCTGATCGAACTCGACATCCGCGACGCGCTGCCTGACGTGACGGCACCGACGCTGCTCATCCACGCACGTGACGACCGCGTCGTGTCGGTCGAGCAGAGCCGCTACCTCGCGCAGCACGTGGACGGCGCCCGACTCGTCGAGATCCCGTCGCACGACCACCTCCCGTTCCTCAGCCATCCGGAGATCGTCCTCGAGGAGATCCAGCACCACCTCCTCGGACGGGTCCCCACGGCGGCACCGCGGCGACGCTTCGCCGCCGTGCTGTTCACCGACATCGTGGACTCGACGGTGCGTGCGGCAGAGACGGGTGACCGGAGCTGGCGCGCAGCCCTGGATGCCTACGAGGAGCTCGCCGGACGGGTCGTCGGCACCCACGACGGCACGGTCGTGAAGTCCACGGGCGACGGGACACTCGCGACCTTCGCGGATCCCCAGGCGGCCGTGCTCGCAGCACGCCAGCTGCACCGCGACGTGGCTGCCCTCGGTATCCGCCTGCGTGCGGGTGTCCACTGCGGGCAGGTGGAGGTGCGCGCCGAGGACGTCGGTGGCATCGCGGTCCACATCGCAGCCCGGGTGACGGGCCTGGCGGACGAGGGCACGACGCTCGTGTCATCGACCGTCCGCGAGGTCCTCCTCGGCTCCGGGTTCGAGTTCACGGGCCGGGGGCGACACGAGCTGAAGGGCATCCCCGGCGAGTGGCAGCTCTTCCGCCTCGGCAGCCCCTGAGCACCGATCCGCACCGAATGTGAACGGGGCCACAGACGGCCGCTGCACGCGACGGCAGGGTGCATGCATCGACACGAGGAGATGTCATGCAACTGCGGCGACGCACCGCGACCGACCCGAAGATCGACTGGCTGTCCGAGCAGCCCTGGTGGCAGGACCTGGCGGCCGAGGACCTCGAGGCCCTCGCGTCCACCGGTGACCGTGCGACCGTGCCGGCGGGTCGCAGGATCATGACCGAGGGGCAGATGGGGCACGAGTCGGCGGTGATCATCTCCGGGGAGCTCACCGTCAGCCACGACGGCGAGGTCGTCGCGACGCTCGGACCCGGCGACGTCGTCGGTGAGCTCTCGCTGCTGGACCACGCCCCGCGGACCGCGGACGTGACCACGGCCACCGAGGTCGAGCTGCTGGTGTTCAGCAACCGCGGCCTCCAGCGCGTGCTCGCGGCCTCGGCAGCCGTCCGGCAGCAGATCGCCGCGGCCGCCGACGAGCACCGCGGCTGATCACGCGGTCGCGCGAGCCCGCAGGCCGTCGACGTCGACGATCGTGACCGACCTGCGGGCCGTCGTGACCAGCCCTGCCTCACGCAACGCCCGCAGGGCCTGGTTCACCGCCTCGCGTGACAGGCCGACGTAGGCCGCCAGGTCGGCCTGCGACAACGGGGCCCTGACGCGAACACCGTCGTCGGTGACCTCGCCGTGTTCCGCCGCCAGCGACAGCAGCCCCCGTGCGAGCCGTTGCTCGGCCGGCGCCAGCGACAGCCCGAGCCGCAGCTCGTCGGCCGCGCGCAGGCGCGCGGACAGCACCCGCAGCAGCCCGACGACCGCGGCCGGCCGCGCGAGCAGGAACTGCCCGAACGACCGTCCACCGACGCGCAGGGCACGGACCTGCTCCAACGCGTAGACCGTCGCTGACCGCGGCTGGCCGTCGAGGACCGACAGCTCGCCCACGGTGGCACCGGGGCCGAGGACGGCCAGGAGCAGCTCGTCACCGTCCGCGGTCGTCATCACCACCCGGACGCGTCCCTCGGTCAGGACGAACAGGTCGCGGCTCGGGTCCCCCTGGTGCACGACGGGATCACCGGCTGCGAACTCGCACCACGTGCCGAGCGCCACGAGACTGCTGCGGGCGTCGTCGTCCAGCACCGCCAACGGACCCGCGAGCTGCGGGAGCAGCTCGTCGTCCGGTGGCGGTGTGGCAGGCAGTCGTGGCTCCTCGGTGCCGAACGTCCGCACGGCAGCGGACCCCGTCGACCCTAGGTCGGGCCGGGGGTCAGGGGCGGCCGCACGGCGCGCCGGCGGCACGGGCGGCGTCTGTCCGTGACGGGCGGCGGTGACACGTGCAACCAGCGCTGCGCAGGTTCGTGCTCGTGATGAGCTTCGAGGTGGCGGCGCTGGTGCACGCCGCGGTGATGCGTGCCCTGCTCGAGCTGCACCGACGTCGCCCCGGCGACCTCAGCGTGCTCGGCTGAGCCGGCCCGGACAACGCCGTCAGACCACTGCGGGGCCGCTGGTCCGCGACGGCGGGACCACCGACGAACGACCCCTTCCGCGCGAGCGCCGACACATCTAGGTTTCGCGACCTCACGGGCCACTGCGTGCGCCCGTCCGACCCCCTCCACCGCATCTCCGATCGGAGCCCTCGATGCCACTGTTCGACCTGTTCTGGACCATGCTCTACCTGTTCTTCTTCGTCGCCTGGATCTGGGTCCTGTTCTCCGTCGTGACCGACATCTTCCGCAACCAGTCCACCGGTGGGGTCGGCAAGGCCCTCTGGATGCTGTTCGTGATCTTCCTGCCCGTGATCGGCGTGCTGACCTACCTCATCGTCGAGGGCGACGACATGTCGCGCCGGTCGGTCGAGCACATGCGCGCCGCACAGGACGCGAGCCGCGCCTACATCCGTGAGGCTGCGGGCACCACGTCCGTGGCCGACGAGCTGACGAAGCTGGCCGCGCTGCGCGACGCGGGGACGATCTCCGACGACGAGTTCGCCGCGCAGAAGGACAAGCTCCTGGCCTGATCCGGCCCACCCCTCAGGCGCGCGAGGCCCCCTGCGGCCTCGCGCGCCGCTCTGTTCGGCGGGTTCGCGCCGTGACCGGCGAGCGACTCAGCCGTACAGCCGGTGGCGACGGCGGGTGACGAGCAGCAACGACCCGCCCAGCAGCAGCACTGCGAGCGCCAGACGAGCGATCGACAGCACCGCTGCGCCGGTCGCGGGGAGCTCCTCGACCGCCACGAGCACCTCGTCGAGGACGTCGGTCCAGTCGTTGCCGGCGCTCGCCTCGTTCGCGATCGTGCCTGCCTCCGCGTCCGCCTCCGTCACCACGTAGGTCCCCTCGAGGACGCAGGTGGCACCCGGGACCATGAGCGGGCAGTCGATCGACGAGGGCGTGATCATCTCGTCGACGATCACCACGTCGACCAGGTTGGCCGTGCCGGTGTTGGTCGCCGTGATCGTGAAGGTCAGCGTGTCCCCGACCGAGATGCTGCCCGAGTCGTCGGCGTCGACGGTCAGGGTCGGCGGGGGCTTCTGGAGCGCGAGGTCCGGCCACGGCAGCTCGACCGTCACCTCGTCCGTGATCGGGTCGGTCCCCGTGCTGACGACCTCGGCGACGTTGGTGATCCGGCCCGCGGCCAGGTCGGCCTCGGTGATCACGTAGGTCCCCACCAGCGTGCAGGTGCCACCGGGCTCGACGAGGTCGCACGGGCTCGTCCCACCGGTGGTGGTGATCCGGTCGTCGGTGATGACGACGTCGGTCAGGTTGGCCTCGCCGGTGTTCGTCGCGACGATCGTGTACGTCAGCGTGTCGCCGACCGACATGTCACCGGAGCCGTCCGCATCGTCGGTCAGGTCCGGCTCGGACTTCTCCAGCACGATGGCGACCGGGGGCACGTCGATCGTCACCCGGCCACCACCGGGCTCGGTCTGGTCGCTGTCGCCGGTGGCGTCGTTCACGATCGTCCCGGCCAGGACGTCGGCAGCCGTGACCACGTACGTCCCCTCCAGGACACACGCGGCACCGGGGGCGAGCAGCTCGCACACCCGCACGTCGGGTTCGAGCATCGGGTCGGAGACGACGACGTTGGTGAGGAACGCCGTGCCGGTGTTGGTGGCCGTGACCGTGTAGGTCAGGGTGTCGCCGGCGGTCACGTCGCCCGAGCCGTCCTCGTCGGCGTTCTCCGGACCGGTCTTCTCGACCGTCATCGCCGGTCGCGGCACCGCGGTCACCTCGCTGTCGGTCCCGGAGCCCTCGCCGGTCTGCGTCGATCCGACGTCCGCGACGTTGAGGATGACACCCGCGGCCACGTCGTCGGCCGTCACCGTGTAGAGGCCGACGAGGACACACGTCTCGCCCGGCGCGACCAGCGGGCAGGTGATGCTGCTCGGCGTGAGCAACGGGTCGGTGACCACGACATCGGTGAGGTTGGCCGTCCCGACGTTCCGGGCGGTCACGGTGTAGGCCAGGACGTCGCCGACCGAGATGTCGGTGGAGCCGTCGACGTCGCCGTACTCGGTGCCGCCGTCGTCCGTGGCGAACGTCGGCGCGGACTTGTCGATCGTGACCGCCGGGCGGGGCACGATGACGTTCTCGTTGTCGGTCACGTCGACGACGCCCTCGGTGCCGGTCCCGGCCGTCGCGGTGTTGGCGATCACGCCGGCCGCGAGGTCGTCGGCCGTCACGATGTACACGCCGACCAGGACGCACGTCTCACCCGGCTCGAGCAGCGCGCAGGTCCGCGACGACGGGCGGATGAGGTCGTCGGTGACCACGACGTCGACGAGGTTCGCCGTCCCGATGTTGGTCGCGGTGACCGTGTAGGTCAGCACGTCGCCCACCGAGACGTCCTGGGACCCGTCGCGGTCGCCGAGCGGGCCGAGCACCGGTGCGGGCTTGGTGATCCGCAGGCGCGGCTGCGGGACAGGCGTCACGACCCGGTCAGTGCTCGCGCCGGTCTGGTCGGAGTCACCGATCGCCGTGTTGATGATCCGACCACGGGCCACGTCCGTCGTCGTCACGACGTAGTCGTAGGTCAGGACGCACGACTCGAGCGGTGCGAGGTCGGGGCAGGCGTAGGGGTAGGGGTCGGTCGGGGCCAGCGTCGACTCGTAGAGGTCGTCCTCGATGGTGACACCGGTCAGCGTCGCGGTGCCGATGTTGGTCACCCTGACCGTGTAGGTCAGCGTGTCGCCGGCGGAGAGGTCGCCGGACCCGTCGGCGTCCGTCCGGACCGGATCTGCCTTGACGGTGCGCAACCGCGGGAACGGCAGTGGCGTGGTGACCTCACCCGTCTCGGGACCGGTCTGGTCCGAGTCGCCGGTCGCCTCGTTGACGATCTCACCGGCCGCCACGTCGTCGGCGTCGACCACGTACGTGTAGGTCAGCTCGCAGCTCTCGCCCGGCTCCAGCACCCCGTCACCGCCGTCACCGCACGCGAACGGCGAGCCGGGGAACAGCGGGTCGTCGATGGTGACACCCGTCAGCGTCGCCGTCCCGGTGTTGTAGATCGTGACGGTGTAGGACAGGGTGTCACCCACCGAGATGTCGCCCGAGAGGTCCGCATCCCCGTCGGGCTCGGCGAACACCGGGTCCTCCTTCACCAGGACCATCTTCGGCACCGGCGTGACGACCTTGTCGGTCACGCCCTCGGTCTGGTCCGAGTCGCCGACGGCGGTGTTCACGATCTCGCCCGCCGCCACGTCGGCGTCGCTCACCGTGTAGTCGAACTCCAGGGTGCAGGTCTCACCCGGGGCGAGCACGCCGTCGCCATCAACACCGCAGGCGAACGGCGAGTCCGGGTACAGCGGGTCGCTGATCGACACACCGGTCAGGGTCGCCCGCCCGGAGTTGGTGAGGATGATCCTGTACGACAGGACGTCACCGGCCGAGACGCCGCCCGAGCCGTCGACGTCGTCGAGCGTCGGCTCGTCCTTGACGATCGTGAGGCCGGGGCGTGGCACCGGCGTGATCTCGGCGTCGGTGTCGGGGTCGGTCTGGGTGGAGTCGACGGTCGCGACGTTCAGGATCACGCCCGCGTTCACGTCCGACGCCGTCACCGTGTGGTCGTAGGTGAGCTCACAGGTCTCACCGGGCGACAGGACGCCGTCGCCACCACCGTCGCACACGAAGGGGGAGTTCGGGTCGAGCGGGTCGGTGATCGTGACCCCCGTCAGGTTCGACTCACCGGTGTTCTCGACCACCACGGTGTAGGTCAGCACGTCCCCTGCCGAGACGTCACCCGACCCGTCGACGTCGCCGACGACGGCGCCGAGGTCATCGGTCGCGAAGACCGGCTCCCCCTTGACGATGGTGACGGCGGGCTGGCCCACCTCGGTCGTGACCTCACCGGTCTCGGGCAACGTCTGGTCCGAGTCGCCGACAGCGGTGTTCACGATCTCGCCGGCCGTCACGTCGTCGGCGTCGACCACGTACGTGTAGGTCAGCTCGCAGCTCTCGCCCGGCTCCAGCACCCCGTCACCGCCGTCACCGCACGCGAACGGCGAGCCGGGGAACAGCGGGTCGTCGATCGTGACACCCGTCAGCGTCGTGGTCCCGGTGTTGAACACGGTGATCGTGTACTCGAGCGTGTCACCCGCGGAGACGTCATCAGAGGAGTCGGCGTCGTCGATCAGCTCGGGGGCGTCCTTGAAGATCACCAGACGGGGCACCGGCACGACGACCTGGTCGGTGATCTCCTCGGTCTGGTCGGAGTCCGCCGCCGCGACGTTGAGGATCTCGCCCGCGGCCACGTCGGCAGCGGTGACGACGTAGTCCTGCCCGGTGATCTCGCACGTGTCCCCCGGGGCGAGGTCGCCGCAGTCGAAGGGTGAGTCAGGCAGCCGCGTGTCCTCGACCACGACGTTGGTGAGCGTCGCACGGCCGGTGTTGGTGACGATGATCGAGTAGGTGAGGATGTCGCCCTCGGACACGCCACCCGACCCGTCGACGTCGTTCCACGCGGGCTCGCCCTTGTCGATCGACATCGACGGGCGTGGCACGGGCACGATCTCGAGGCCCGTGTCCGGTTCCGTCTGGTCGGTGTCCACCGTCGCGACGTTCAGGACCGCTCCGGCCGCGACGTCAGCGGGGGTGACCGTGTAGTCGTAGACCAGCACGCAGGTCTGGCCGGGTGCGAGGTCGGGGCAGGCGTACGTCGTGCCCGGGTAGAGCGGGTCCTCGATGGTGACCCCGGTCAGCGTCGCCGTCCCGGTGTTGGTGACGGTGACCGTGTAGGTCAGCACGTCCCCTGCCGAGACGTCGCCGGACCCGTCCGCGTCACCGTCGGGGTCCGCGAAGGCGGAGTCCTTCCGCACGTCCACGCTGGGCTGCGGCACCGGCGTGACCACCTGGTCGGTGATCTCCCCGGTCTGGTCGGTGTCGCCGGTCGCGGTGTTGACGATCTCCTGCGCCGCGAGGTCGTCCGCCGTCACCTCGTGGGTGTAGGTCAGGACGCACGTCTCGCCGGGGTCGAGGTCCGGGCAGCTGAACGGTGAGCCCGGGTACAGCGTGTCGCTGATGGTGACCCCGGTCAGGGTCGCGGTCCCGGTGTTGGTCAGCGTCACCGTGTAGAGGAGGGTGTCGCCGACCGAGACGTCGCCCGACCCGTCGGCGTCGCCGTCCGGGTCGGCGAAGACGGGGTCGCTCTTGACGATCGAGACGTCCGGGGTCGGGAGCGGCTCGACGACCTGGTCCTCGCGGTCGCCGGTCTGTTCCGAACCGCCGACAGCCGTGTTGACGATCTCGCCGGCTGCGACGTCGTCCGCCGTGACCTCGTAGTCGTAGGTCAGGACGCACGTCTCCCCCGGGGCGAGGTCGGGGCACACGTACGGGTCGGGCCCGTACAGGGCGTCCTCGATCGTCACGTCGGTGAGGTTCGCCGAGCCGACGTTGGTCACGGTGACCGTGTAGGTCAGCGTGTCACCCTCGGAGATGTCGCCCGAGCCGTCCGCGTCGCCATCGGGCTCGGCGAAGAACGGCCCTGTCTTGTCGACCGTGAGGTTCGGCCGTGGCAGCGGCGTGACGATGCTGTCGGTGACCTCCTCGGTCTGGTCGCTGTCGGCGCCGGCGACGTTGACGATCCTGCCGGCGTTGAGGTCGTCGACGTCGATCGTGTACGTGCCCTCCAGGACACACGTCCCGCCCACGGCGACCTGGGCGCAGGTGATCGTGCTCGGGTCGAGCAGCAGGTCGGTGACCGTCACGTCGGTCAGGACCGACGAGCCGGTGTTCGTCGCGGTGACCGTGTAGGTGAGCACGTCGCCGACCGAGAAGTCGCCCGACCCGTCGACGTCTCCACCCGGCGCGAACTCGGGTGTCCCCTTCTCGATCGTCAGACCCGGGCGCGGCAGCGGGGTGACCACGCTGTCGGTGACCCCCTCGGTCTGGTCGCTGTCCGCCTCCGCCACGTTGATGATCCTGCCCGCGGCGACGTCCTCGGGAGCAACGGTGTAGGTGCCGACCAGTTCGCACGTGCCGCCGGGCAGCACCACGTCACAGGTGGTGCTCGGCGGGTCGAGCAGCGGGTCACTGACGACGACGTCGGTCAGGACCGCCGTCCCGGTGTTGGTCGCGATGATCCGGTACTCGAGCACGTCGCCGACGGAGAAGTCGCCCGACCCGTCGGTGTCACCGTCGGGGTCGAGGAAGTCCGGGGCCGACTTCACCACGTCCAGCCGCGGCCGGGGCACCAGGACGTCCTCGTCGTCGGTGTTCTCCCCGGTCTCGACCGAGTCACCGGTGGCCGTGTTGCGGATGATCCCGGCTGCGACGTCCGCTGCCGTGACGACGTACTCGTACTCGAGGACGCAGGTGTCGCCGGGGGCCAGTGCTGCCGGGCACGCGTAGGGCGTGTCGCCGTAGAGCGGGTCCTCGATCGTCACGCCGGTGAGCGTCGCCGTGCCGACGTTGGTGACCGTGACGCGGTAGACGAGCGTGTCGCCCTCGGAGACGTCGGTCGACAGGTCGGCGTCGCCATCGGGCTCGGCGAAGCCGAGCGAGGTCTTCTCGACGTCGAGCTCGGGCGAGGGCGTCGGCGTGATCACCTGGTCGATGACCGGGTCGGTCTGGTCGGTGTCGACCGAGGCGGTGTTGACGATCAGGCCGGGCGTCCCGTCGGGCTCGGGGGCGATGTCGTCGGCCGTGACGGTGTAGGTGCCCTCCAGCACGCAGGCCTCGCCCGGCCGCAGGATCGGGCAGGTCACCGACGACGGGTCCAGGCCGGGCGGGGGCAGGCTCGTGTCGCTGACCACGACGTTGGTCAGGACGGCCGTTCCGATGTTCGTCGCGGTGATCCGGTACCGCAGGACGTCACCCTCCTCGATGAGCGTCAGGCCGCCCTCCCCGTCGTCGGGGCCATCGAGGTTGATCGGGTCGGCCTTGTCCAGCAGCAGCAGGGGGAACGGCGTGGGCGTGGTGACGACGTCGATCACAGGGTCGGTCTGGTCCGAGTCACCGGTCGCGGTGTTGACGATCGCACCGGCCGTGATCTCGTCACCCGTGACCACGTGGTCGTAGGAGAGCTCGCACGATGCACCGGGTGCCAGGTCCGGGCACACGAACGGGTCCGGCCCGTACAACGGGTCGCTGATCGTGACGCTGGTCAGCGTCGAGTCGCCGGTGTTGGTGACCGTGACCGTGTAGGTGAGCGTGTCGCCCTCGGAGATGTCCCCGGAGCCGTCGGCGTCACCACCGGGGTCTGCGAACACGGGGTCGTCCTTGACGATCGACAGCCCGGGCTCGGGCACCGGCGTCACGACCTGGTCGGTGATCTCCTCGGTCTGGTCCGAGTCGCCGGTCGCCGTGTTCACGATCTGGCCGGCCGTGACGTCGTCCGCCGTCACGACGTGGTCGTACTCCAGGACACAGGTCTCCTCCGGCGCGAGGTCCGGGCACACGAACGGGTCCGCCCCGTAGAGCGGGTCGCTGATCGTGACGCCCGTCAGCGTCGAGTCGCCGGTGTTGGTCAGCGTCACGGTGTAGGTGAGCGTGTCACCGACCGAGACGTCGCCGGAGCCGTCCGCGTCACCGTCCGGGTCCGCGAAGACGGGCTCGTCCTTGGTGATCGTCATGCCCGGCGTCGGGACCGGTGTGATGTCGATGCCGGTGTCTGGATCGGTCTGGTCGGTGTCGCCGACCGCCGTGTTCACGATGACCCCGGCGTCCACGTCGGCCTGCGTGACCAGGTAGTCGTACTCCAGCACACAGGTCGCGCCCGGTGCGAGATCGGGACACACGTACGGGTCCGGGCCGTAGACCGGGTCGGTGATGGTCACGCCCGTGAGGGTCGCGGTGCCGGTGTTGGTGATCGTGACGGTGTAGGTCAGCGTGTCACCCACCGAGACGTCACCCGAGCCGTCGGCGTCACCGTCCGGGTCGGCGAAGTCCGACGTCTTGGCGACCGAGAAGTCCGGTCGCGGCACCGGCGTGACCTCGATGCCGATGCTCGGCCGTGTCTGGTCGGTGTCCCCGGTCGCGGTGTTGACGATGCGCCCGCGCTCGACGTCCGCTGCCGTGACCACGTAGTCGTACGTCAGCTCACACGTGTCGCCGGGTGGGTCCGGATCGCCGGGTGCGAGGTCCGGGCAGTCGAACGGCGAACCGGGGAACAGCGGGTCGGTGATCGTGACCCCGGTCAGCGTCGCCTCGCCGGTGTTGGTCACCGTGACCGTGTAGGTGAGCGTGTCGCCCTCGGAGATGTCCCCCGAGCCGTCGGCGTCACCGTCGGGGTCGGCGAAGACCGGCGCGTCCTTGGTGATCGTGAACGCGGGCTCCGGCAGCGGCGTCACCTCGATGTCGATGACCGGGCGGGTCTGGTCGCTCTCCGCCCCCGCCGTGTTGCGGACCGCGAGGACGCTGAGGTCGGCCGCGGTGACCGTGTACGTCCCGACGAGGACGCAGGTGCCACCGGGCGGCACGAGGGCGCAGGTGACGCTGCTCGGCGTCAGCTTCGGGTCGGTGACGGTGACGTCGGTGAGGTTGGCCGTGCCCGTGTTCGTCGCGACGACCCGGTACTGCAGCACGTCACCGACCGAGAAGTCACCCGAACCGTCGGTGTCGCCGTAGACCTGCCCGGCACCGTCGGCGGCGAACTGCGGCGCCTGCTTGTCGATCGTGAGGTTCGGACGCGGCAGCGGCGTCACCTCGGTGTCGTTGACCCCGTCGGTCTGGTCGCTGATGGCGCTCGCCGGGTTGATGACGACGCCGCTGTTGAGGTCCGCGGACGTGATCGTGTAGTCGTACCGCAGCACGCACGTCTCGCCCGGCGCCAGGGGCTCGGGGCACACGTACGGGTCCGGGCCGTAGAGCGGGTCGGTGATCTCGACGCCCGTCAGCGTCGCCGTCCCGATGTTGGTGACCGTGACCTCGTAGGTGAGCACGTCACCGACGGAGAAGTCGCCCGAGCCGTCGGCGTCGCCACCCGGGTCGGCGAAGACCGGTGCCGTCTTGTCCATCGCGATCCGCGGCTGCGGGACCAGGACGTCGACGCCGTCGGTGTCGGGAGGCGTCTCCGTCGAGTCACCCGTCGCGGTGTTGCGGATGATGCCTGCCGCCACGTCCTCGGCGGTGACGGTGTAGGTGTAGGTCAGCTCGCAGGTCTCACCCGGATCGAGGCTGCCGTCCTCGTCCGGGCCGCACGTCGTGAACGGCGAGTCCGGGTACAGCGAGTCACTGATCGTGACGCCGGTGAGCGGCGCCGTGCCCACGTTGGTCAGGAGCACCGTGTAGGTGAGGACGTCGCCCTCGGACACGTCGCCCGAGCCGTCGTCGTCGGCGTTCGCCGTCAACGCCTTCTCGACCTCGAGCGCCGGCGTCGGTGTCTGGGTGACGACCTGGTCGGTGATCTCGCCGGTCTGGTCGGAGGAGGCACTGGCCGTGTTGGTGATCGTCCCGACGAGCTCACCCTCGGCCGGCGTCACGTCGGCCTCCGTGACGACGTACGTGCCGATGAGCGTGCAGGTGTCGCCCGGCTCCAGGACGGCGCACGGGGTCGTGCCGCCGGTCGGTGTGATCGTGTCGTCGCTGACCACGACGTCGGTCAGGGTGGCAGAGCCGACGTTGGTCACCGTGATCGTGTACTCGAGCACATCGTCCACCTCGATGAACTCGGAGCCGGGATCGGTGAGGTTGATCGGGTCGGACTTCTCGATCGTGAGGAGCGGCGTCGGCGTCGGCGTCGTGACCGTGTCGATGACCGGGCCGGTCTCGGTCGAGTCCGCCGTGGCCGTGTTGACGATCCCGCCGTTGGCGACGTCCTCGGCCGTGACGACGTAGGTGCCGACGAGCGTGCAGGTCCCACCGGGCTCGACGGTCGCGCAGGGCGTGGTGCCACCGGTCGGCGTGATGACGTCGTCGGTGACGACCACGTCCGTGAGTGTCTGGTTGCCGGTGTTGTAGGCCGTGATCGTGTAGGTCAGGACGTCACCGGCGGACAGGTCACCCGAGCCGTCGGTGTCGGTCGTGAACGCCGGCGACGCCTTGACGATCGACAGCTCTGGCTCCTCGACCTCGACCGTCTCGGTCGCGGTCGGCGGCTCGAGCGGGATCGGTCGACCGTCGACGTCGTCGCCCTCGACGGTGGCGATGTTCGTCGTGTCCTCGGTGATCGTCGTGGTGCACTCGTAGACCCAGGTCTCGCCGATGACCATGCGACCGTCGCCGTCGATGTCCCCGGAGACGTACTCGACCGGCGCGCACTTGTCGTCCGTGACGATCGGCTCGATGATCTCGTGGTCCTGCTGGCACGTGAGGTCGAACGCGCCGCAGACGCTGACGTTGGTGACCTCGTAGGTGTAGGTCACCTCGGTGCCCGACGGCACCAGCGTGTCGTCGGCGACCTTGGTGATGTCCAGCAGTGGGTCGTGCACCCGGACGCGGTCGCTGTCGGTGTCCGTGGCGGGGCCACCGGGACCGTCCACGTCGACGGTGACGGTGTTCCGCGTGGTCTCGTCCAGCGTCGTGGTGCAGGTGTAGACCCAGCCCTCGCCGGGATCGAGTGCGTCGTTGGTGTTGACGTCGCCCGACTCGTAGGCCAGCGGCGAACAGTTGTCGTCGGTCAGGTCGATGGTCGTGAACGGGAAGTCCCCGTCGTTGTAGACCACGATCCGGTACGTGACCTCCTCACCGGGGAACACCAGCGACGTGTCGGCCTCCTTGGCCACGACGACGCTCGGGACGACCACGTTGACGTCCGCGGTGTCGGTGTCGGTCCAGATCTTGCCGAGCGAGTCGGTGCCCCCGACCTCGGCGATGTTGGTGGTGTCCTCGCTGATCGTCGTCGTGCAGGTGTAGGTCCACGTCTCACCCGGATCGAGGAGGCCGTTGCCGTTGTCGCCGGACTGGAAGACCACGGGCGAGCACGTGTCGTCGGTCAGCGTCACGTCGGACAGCGGGTCGTTGCCCGGGTTGGTCACCTCGAACGTGAACGTCACCGCGCCACCCGGCGCCACCTCGGTCGGCGACGCCGACTTCACCAGGGCGATGTCGGGGTCGATGACCGTGACGACCTCGTCGTCGGTGTCGGTGTGCGTGACGCCGGCCCGGTCGGTGCCGCTGGCCTCGGCGATGTTCGTCGTCGTCTCGGAGAGCGTGGTCGAACAGGTGAACAGCCAGGTCTCGTCGGGCTGCAGGACCAGGTCGCCGTCGTCGCCCGAGGTGGGCCCGTTCACCGGGGCGCACTTGTCGTCGGTGACGACGACGTCCGACAGGGGCTCCGTGGTGCCTGGCGCGACCGTGACCTCGTAGGTGTACGTCACGGGCTCACCGGGTCGGATGATCGGCTTGTCGACCGACTTGACGACCTCGATGCCTCCGACGACGACCTCGACCGCCGCGTCGTCGGAGTCGGTGACCGCGCCGTCCTCACCAGAGCCCGGCGTGATCGGGTCGCCCTCGACGAACGCGGTGTTGGTGAAGCTCTCCGTCACCACGACGTCGCAGGTGAGGATCCACTCCTCACCCGGGTTGAGGATGTCGTTGCCGTTGGTGTCACCCGCCACCAGCGCCGGAGTGCAGCCGGGCACGTCGGGGTCGATGATCGTCACGTTCTCCAGCGGCTCGTTGCCCGGGTTGGTGACGGTGAACGTGTAGGTGACGGTCTCGCCGGCAGCGACCAGCTCGGGCTCGACGGTCTTCTCGAGCGCGATGTCCGGCAGCACGCGCTCCACCTCGGCGGTGTCGGTCGACGGGTCGGGCTGCTGGTCGCTGGTGGTCGATGCGACGTTGACCAGCTCGCGGGGGTACGCCGCCCCGTCCTCGGTCACGACCGCCTCGATCTCGGCGACGATCGAGGCGCCGGGTGCGAGGTCGATCCCGTCGCCGGCGTCGACGATGACCGGGTGGTCGGTCGTCGTGAAGGTGTCGACGCAGGCGATGGTGACGTTGTCGACGGCGAAGCGGTCGTTGTCACTGCCGACGGTGCCGTGGGAGACGCCGATGGCGCCCGTGGCGGTGAAGACGCCGGGCAGGTCGCTGGCGAGGATCGTGGTCGAGTACGACAGCCACCCCGTCGTCCCGGTCATCGGGATCGTGTCGTGGGTGGCGACCCACGTCTGGAGGTCGGTCGTGTCGAGCCCGCCGATGCGGATGACCCCCTCGCCCTTGTCGATCCGGTAGATGCGGTAGTCGAAGCTGACGGCGCACTCGCCGAAGGTCGAGTAGTCGGCCGGCCACACCAGACCCTTGTCCCGCTTGCGGATGGCGACCGCGCACTCGCCGGGTGTCGCGCAGTCCTGGCTCGGGTCGATCTCGTCGGCGCTGCGGACGTCACCCCCGTCCCTGCGCGCCGGGTCGTCGTCGTTGTACTCCGCCCAGCCGGGCACGATGCCGGTCGAGTAGTACGACTCGGCCTCGTAGTTCTCGAAGTCGTCGCTGATGCTGTCGGTGGCCGTCGTGATCGAGATCGAGTCGAAGAGGACCTCGTTGTCGCCGTTCGCGGCGGTGTTGTCCGGGTCGGCGACGATCAGGCCGATCCGGCCGGCCGCGATCTGACACGATGCCGGCAGCGCCGTCCCGGTGAGGTCGACGGTGAAGGGGCCGTCCGGCGTCGCACCCGAGGCGCCGTAGCTGACGTCGCCGAGCGACACCCAGGCCGCTCCGTCCCAGCAGGCGGCGTAGAAGCGCCCGGGCCGGTTGCGCCTCTTGATCGTGTACTCGTACGAGATGTCGATGGTCGTCGTGCTCGACAGGTCGGTCGCCCAGTAGACGCCGGCGTCGTCGTTCTTGACGTACAGGCACTGGGCGCCCTCGGGGCAGTCCCCGTCGGACCGGACGTTGACGTCACCGCCGCTCGCGTCGGCGTTGTCGCCGAACTCTGTCCAGCCCGCGTCGTAGACCTTGTTGTCGTTGACGTCCCGGTCGAAGTCGTCCTCGATCAGCGCCCGCGGCGCGGTGACCGTCGACTCGACGTGGTCGAGCCCGGTCGGCAGGTCATCGGTCAGCGTCACGTCGGTCTGGGTCGTGTCACCGGTGTTGGTGACCTCGACCTCGTAGCACACCGTGTCGCCGACGTAGTAGGCGGGGACCGGGGGCAGCTCCTCACCCGTGCTGCAGTCGACGGGGACCTTGGTGATGTCCAGCGCGCCGGCCACGACGTCGTACTCGGCGCCGTCGGTGTCGGTGACGGCGCCGCCACCGGGGACCTGGCCCTCGACGCCGGCGCTGTTGGTCCCGGGACCGAGGTCGAGCGGGGGCGACAGCTCGCACTGGTAGGTGATCACGTCGCCCGGCTGCATGTCGCCCAGGTACCGGTCACACGCGGGCGCGGTCGGGTCGGTGACCGTGACGTCCTCGAGCACCGTGTCGCCGGAGTTCGTGACGGTGATGTCGAACGACACGCCCCCGCCATCGGTGACGGTCTGCCCGTCGGGCCCCTTCTCGATCGTGATGCCGGGTGCGACGAGCTCGACCACGGCCGAGTCGGTGGCGTCGACGACGTCGCCGGTGTCGGTCGTGCCGGTCGCCGTCGCCGTGTTGACGAAGTCGCCGTCACCGTTCAGGTTCTCGGGCGGGAGCGACCCGCTGATGGCCACGACGCAGGTGAAGACCCAGACCTCGCCCACCTGCAGGACGCCGTCCTCGTTGACGTCACCGGACTGGTAGGCCGGGACACAGCTCGGGACGTCCGGGTCCGCGATCGCGATGTCGGACAGGTCTCCCGGTCCGACGTTCGACACCTCGAAGGTGAAGGTGACGTCGACCGGTTCTCCCGCCGTCGCCACGAGGTCGATCGCGGACGGGTTGGCGGACTTCACGAGGCGCAGCCCGGACACCAGCGTCGTGTCGGTGTCGGTGTTGTCCCCCGGATCCGGATCGATCTGGTTGGCGTCGACGCTCGCGCTGTTGAGGATCTCGCCCTCGGCACCGGACTTGACGGTGCCGACGACTTGTATGTCGACCGACGCGCCGACGGGGATGTCGCCGATCTCGCAGGTCAGCGTGCCGGCGTTGTAGGCACAGGTGCCCTGCTGCGGCGTGGCACTCACGAACGTGACCTTGTCGACGGGCCACGTGTCCACGACCGTGACGCCGGTGGCGTCGTTCGGTCCGTCGTTGGTGATGGTCAGCGTGTAGGTCAGCTCGCCGCCTGCAGACACGCTGTTCACGTCGTCGGTCTTGGTGATCGAGAGGTCGGCCTCCTCCACGACCTCCACGGGCACCTTGTCGAACCCGCCACGACCGCAGAAGTCGGTGATGTCGATCGACACCTGGCAGTCCGTGGCGTCCGCCGGTGCGGTGAAGTCGGCGGTGATCAGCTCACCGGGACCGGCCACGCCCTCCGCGGGGGTGAAGGTGCCACCACAGGACGAGACCCACTGGTAGATGTAGTCCGGGTCGCCACCCTCCACGACGGCCGAGACCTCGACCGTGCTGCCGGCGAGGATCTGGTCGGGGACGTTGGCTGTGACCTCGAGGCCGCGCTCGATGCCGGCGAGCAGGTGCAGGTTCATGTAGGCGCGCACCGCGGCCACACCCGAGGGGGCACCCGTGTCGATGCTGTGACCGCCCTCGTACATCACCAGACCGGCGTCGGGGTCGTCGAAGCCCCGGCCGTAGACGAGGGCTGCTGCCTCGCCCGGCGAGGTCCCGCCCGAGCTCGCCAGGTCCGGGTGGTCGGTGTCGTAGACCAGGACCTTGGTGCCGGGTCGCCAGGCCGAGTCGGCGGCCGGGAGGTAGATCTGCTCCGACCCGTTCTGGTGCGCGTCGTCGGTCCGGCCGACGAACTGCATGATCGGGTCGCTGACGTCGGTGGTGTAGGTGTACGGCGTCGTGCCGTCGTCGTGGTCGCCGAAGTCGATCAGTCCGTTGGTGGACAGGAAGTTCATGTCCGGGTCGGGGTTCAGGTCCCCCGGGTTGGTGGCCTGCTCCATGACCGACACCGCGTGACAGCCGGCCCAGATGTAGCCACCGTCCGCGTTCCACGGGACGAGGTTGCTGTGCGTGGCCCACTCGGGGTCCGCGTGCGGCATGACGTAGATGTCGTCGCAGCTGTCCAGCAGCTGCGGGTCCTTGAACTGGTAGGCGATCTTCTCGCCACCGGTCGCCGCGGACGTCGTGATCTCCGGGATGCCGGCGTCCTGGAAGTAGCTCTCACCGAACGCGCCGTTGTTGTCGTCGAGGATCGCGTTGGGCCAGTTGGTCAGCGTCTTGAACACCGGGATGGTCAGGGTCTCGGTGGTCGGCCCGACGATGTTCAGCCCGGCCCACTCCGGATCGGCGAAGACCGCCTCGGCGAGTTCGGCGTACTCGGCCCGGATCACGAAGGGGCCGCCCTTGAACTCCTGCCCGTCGTAGACGAAGTCCGGATCGTCGGACGGCCCCAGACCGTCACCCGTCTTGGCGTCGCTGATGATCCACTCGACCGGGATCAGGTTCTCGATCATCAACGAGTAGATGAGGCCGTACGCCTTCAGCGTGTTGTCGATCGTCTGCGGCTCGACGCCCATGTCGATGATGTAGGCGCCCGGCTCGAAGACGGTCGACGTGGAGGTCTCGGGGATCGGCGCAGCCTCGCCCCGGACCGAGGGCACCACGACCAGCGTCGATGCCAGCACGACGAGGAGCAGCGCGACGCGCAGCGAACTCGTCGCCGAGCGTGTTCCGACCGGAGCCGGATGCCGCCCTCTCGCCATCCGCACTCCCCCGAGGACGGTCGACCACGGTCCGTGGTCGAACCGTGGCCGGAACCTATGAAGGCCGTCCGACCCGGTCAAGGACTTTCGAACAGGGACAATGCACCATCGAAGGAGCACGGTCGCATTGCGGCCGATCGGCCGCCCGGAGTGCGAGAATCGTCCGGATTCGGACCGGCCGATCGGCCCTGCGCACGGTGGCCACTGTGTGTCACTCGACCGCGCAACCGATCGAGACCCCGCACCTGACTAGGGTCGGCCGGCATCCGGCGCGGGAGGTTGGTCGTGGCCGACGTGGATGCACGAAGCGTGGCGGGGTCCCGCACCTACCGCCATCACCACCTCGACTCCACGCGGTGGGAGCACGTGGCATACCGGCCCGACGACATCGTCGTCAGCACGCCCTACAAGAGCGGGACGACCTGGACGCTGAAGATCCTGGCCGCACTCCTGCACGGTCCCGAGTCGCCGCCCCTGGATGCGTTGAGCCCCTGGATCGACGCGCGGTTCCGCGGACCGGTGGAGGAGGTCGCTGCCGAGGCAGAGGCGCAGGAGCACCGTCGGGTCCTCAAGTCGCACCTGGCACTGGACGGTCTGCGGTGGGACGACGACGTGCGGTGGATCGTGGTCGGCCGCGACCTGCGTGACGTGTTCATGTCGTTCCTGAACCACTACGGCGCGTACACGGACTTCATGATGGAGCTCGCGAACGGCGGCGACCGCCAGGGGCCACCGCTGCCGCGGGCACCGGACGACCCGCACCTGCTCTGGCGTGACTGGATCGGCCGGGGATGGTTCGACTGGGAGCAGGACGGGTGGCCGTTCTGGTCAGCGTTCCACCACTTCGAGACGTGGTGGCCACACCGCGACCTGCCGAACGTCCTGCTGGTCCACTACGCCGACCTGCTCGCCGACCCGGTGACCGAGACCGCGAGGATCGCCGCGTTCTGCGAGATCGACGTCAGCGAGACCAGGCTCCACGAGGTCGTCCAGGAGACGTCCTTCCGCGCCATGAAGGACCAGGCGCTCGCAGCCGAGGCCGAACGGGGTGGACCCGGCGAGAAGTCAGCGTTCGCCGGTGGGGTCGCCACCTTCATGCACAAGGGGACCAACGGCCGGTGGCGCGACCTGTTGACCACGGACGAGCTCGCCCAGTACGACGCGCGGGCCGCACGGCTCGACCCGGTCCTGCGCTCCTGGCTCGAGGCAGGGCGCCACGCCATCGGGCTCACCTGAGCGGCCACGCCCCCGATACCGCACGTGGCAGCGACCCGACGTGCCCAGGGTTCTCCTGGGAGCTGACATGTTCGGGCTTGCGACGAGGGTCCGGGCCGCGACCGCCGTGGCGGGTGTGGTCGGGCTTGCCGTGCTGCTTCCGGGTCCCAGCGAGTGGCCCGCGAACGGCGAGTTCGACGGGCGGCTCTACGCCAACCCCGAGACCGGCTGTCTGGAGCTCCCACCGGACGACTGGGACGCAACGCAGACCATGCCCGTCGACCCGATGCCGCCGCCCCGCGCGGACGACAGGCGTCGCGAGGACATCCGCCGGCGCCTGGAGGAGCTGACGGGGCCCGACCGGCAGACCGACGTCCGCGTGCATGCAGAACCCTGGCCGGCTTGTGACGGATCCCCCAACGGTCTCCCCGGGACCGACCAGGGCGCGGATCGCTGACCGGTGTGATCGGCGCCGCCCGGCTCACGCCGCGGCTACCACCAGCGGACCGCAGTGCACATCGAAGCGGGCCGCGACCGTGTCCAGCGTGCGCCGGTATCCGGCGCGCAACCGCCGGTGTCGGGCAGCGAACGCCGCCTGCCCGGGTACCCGGCGCACCGCTGGCAGCCACAGGTCGAAGTCCAGGCCGAGCTCTGAGAGTT
>CAYMGL010000009.1:0-24955 GCA_964389945.1 uncultured Actinomycetota bacterium | reverse complement strand
GGTAGCCCACGCAGGGAGTGTCGGCGTCGGCGCCCATCGTGAGCTCGCACGTGGCGGAGCCCTTGATGCCCATCTTCTTCTCGATGTTGGTCACCTTGACGCCGTTGCGCGCGCCGAGCGAGCCGTCCTCGTTGACGAGGTACTTCGGGACGATGTAGAGCCGCAGGCCCTTGGTGCCCGGCTCGCCGCCCTCCGGCCGCGCGAGGACGAGGTGCACGGTGTTGGGGTGGGTCTGTGCGTCGGCCGAGGTGATGAAGCGCTTGACGCCCTCGATGTGCCAGACCGAACCGATGTCGTCCGGGCCGTTCTCCTCGACCTTGACGGCCCTGGTCGTGCCGGCGCCGACGTCCGAGCCGGCGTCGGGCTCGGTCAGCACCATCGTGCCGCCCCAGCGCTTCTCGGCCATCGGCTTGGCGAAGCGCTCGACCTGGCCGCGGGTGCCGACCTCGTCGATGATCATCGACATCAGCGCGCCGATCGGCCACAGCATCGCGGTCGCGTGGCCCCCCAGCAGCAGCTCCGCGGTCGCCCAGCGGATCGTGGGCGGGGCGCCGAAGCCGCCCAGTGACGTCGGGAGGGGCAGGGTGTGCCAGCCGGCGTCGTAGAACGCCTCGAGCGCCTGGTGGAGCTCCTCTGGGATCGTGATGTCCCCGGTCTCCTTGTCGAGCTCCAGCGGCGTGCGGTCGGCGGGGACGAACGACTCGGCCCAGATCGACTCGCGGGAGAAGCGGTCGACCTCCTTGAGGATCATGCGGGCGGTGTCGGCGTCCATCGCCGAGAACGGCCCCTTGCCGAGGTCCTCGTCGGTCTCGAGGACCTCGAAGAGGTTGAACTCGATGTCGCGGAGGTTGCTCTTGTAGTGGCTCATGGGGCCGTCCTCTCGTGTGCTGACGCCGGTGCTGGTGGTCGGCGGGGCACGTGCGCTCCTCCGGCTCCGACGAAGGCGCGAACACCGCGCATGACTTTGAGCATACGTTACAGATTGGAGTGTACGCTACACATTGGAGCAAACGCTCAAAATCGTGGCAGGTGTGGCACGATGACCGTGTTCGTCGACCAGCGTGGGAGTCATGGCCAGGTACCGGGTGGGGCTCGAGACCCGTCGTCGCATCCTCGATGCGACGCGTGAGGCGCTTGCCGAGGACGGGCTGAACGACCTCACGCTGAAGGCGATCACCGAGCGCGCCGACGTGGGCGCGGGCAGCTTCTACAACCTGTTCGACAGCAAGGAGGCGGCGATCCTCGAGGTGGTCCGCGAGGCCATCGAGGGCGTCGACCCCGACCCCGCCGGGCTCGGCAAGGAGCGGGTCGAGGACCTCACCGAGGCCTTCGTGAGCTTCTTCGTCGACCCCCGGACCGCGCTGGCGGCCCGCATCTACCTCCAGCTCGCGCTGGCCGGGGCGCTGACCGACGAGACCGTCGCGACCCGCGTCGACCGGCACCACCGCGCCCGCGTGGCGCGCTTCGCCGCGGCCTTCGCGCGCGAGCACGACGAGCTCGACGAGGAGCACGCGCGGCGGCTGGCCGAGCGCCTGCTCGCCGCGCTCATGGGGGCGTGCCTCACCTGGGTCGTCGACCCGGAGTTCCCCCTGCACGCCCACGCGATGGAACTGCTCGCCGCGATCCGGCCGGACGGCGGCGCCTGAGCACGTAGTCTCGCGGCCCGCGACGACGAGAGGCATCGATGAGCCCCGGCTGGGCCCTGGTGCTGGTCGCCGTGCTCATCGCGGCCAACGGGATGTTCGTCGCCTTCGAGTTCGGTCTCGTCGCTGCGCGGCAGGGGACGCTCGAGGAGCAGGCGCGCGACGGCGACCGCGGCGCGGTGGCCGCGGTGCACCAGCTGCGCAACATCTCGTTCGTGCTCTCCGCTGCGCAGTTCGGCATCACCGCGACGTCGCTGGTCGTCGGCTTCCTCGCCGAGGACGCGATCGGCAACGCCGTCATCACGCCGGTGATGGACGCGCTCGGGCTCGGCGAGGCGGCCAGGTCGGGGGTGGCCCTGGCGATCGCCTTCGCGCTGTCGACGGTGCTGCAGATGCTGCTCGGCGAGCTCGCACCCAAGAACTACGCCCTGGCCCGGCCCGAGGGCACGGCGCGGGCGCTGGCGCGGCCCATGCGGGTCTTCGGCATCGTGCTCGGCCCGATCATCCGGCTGTTCGACGAGTCGGCCGCCTTCCTGACGCGCCGGGTGTTCAACACCGAGGTGGCCGAGGAGCGGCTCGGGGGCCACTCGCCCGAGGAGCTCGCCCGGATCATCTCGGCGTCGCGGGAGGGTGGTGCCCTGACCGACCACCAGGGCCAGCTTCTGGCCCGTGCGGTGCACCTCGGTGACCGCCGCGTCCACGAGGTGATGGTGCCGCGCACGTCGGTCGCCTTCCTCGACGCCGACGACACGCTCGACGACCTCCGTGCGGCGAGCCGGACGACCGGTCACTCCCGGTTCCCCGTCCGCGGGGCCGACGACGACGACGTGGTCGGCACGGTCCACATCAAGGACGTGCTCGCCGTCCCGGCGGGTGACCGGGCCAGCACGCGGTTGGGTGCGATCGCCGCGCCGGCCGTGCTCGTGCCCGAGTCCGAACCGCTGCGGCGACTCCTCGCCCGGCTGCGCCGGACGCAGCGGACGTTCGCGCTGGTGATCGACGAGTTCGGCGGCGTCGCCGGGATCGTGACCGTCGAGGACGTCATCGAGGAGCTGGTCGGCGAGATCGAGGACGAGTTCGACCGCGGTGTCGGCTCGGTGCGGCGGGTGGGCCCCGACCGGTGGTTGGTCGACGGGACCGTGCGCGTCGACGAGATCGGTCGCCTGCTCGACACGCCGCTGCCGGACGGGGACTACGAGACCGTGGCCGGCTTCGTCATCGACCAGCTGGGACGCATCCCCCCGACGGGGGCCGCGACCACCTCCCAGGGCTGGACGTTCGTCGCGCAGCGCGTGGACGGCGTGCGGGTCGCCCGTGTGCTCATCCGGCCGGAGGGCGAGCAGTGAACGCGTTCGCCGCCGCTGCCCCCGGGGCCCACGAGGCCGGGCTCGATCTCGTCGCGATCGGGATCGGCGTCGTGCTGCTGCTGGCCAACGCGTTCTTCGTCGCCGCGGAGATCGCGCTGCTCGCCGCCCGCCGGGCCCGCATCGAGGACCTCGCGGCGACCGGGGAGCCCCGGGCCGTGCGCGCCCTCAAGGCGCTCGAGGAGCTGTCCGTCACGTTCTCCGGGGCGCAGCTGGGCATCACGATGTGCTCGCTGGGGCTCGGTGCCGTCGCCGAGCCGGCCGTCGCGGCGGCCCTGCTCGGCCCGCTCGAGTCGCTGGGCCTGCCGGCCGACTCGGCCCCGATCGTCGCGTTCGCGATCGCCCTGACGATCGTGGTCTTCCTCCACATGGTCCTCGGCGAGATGGTGCCGAAGAACCTGGCGCTCGCGGGGGCGGAGACGCTGTCGCTGCGCGTCGCACGGCTCTTCGGTTGGTACGTGGCGCTGTTCCGTCCGATCATCCTCGTCCTCAACGCCGCGGCCAACGGCCTGGTGCGCCTGACCCGCACGGAGCCGATCGAGGAGATCGGGCTCGTCCACACCCCCGACGAGCTCCAGCTGGCGCTGCGCGAGTCACGACGCCACGGGATGGTGGCGGCGGCCGACGCCCGCGTGCTGACCGCCGCCCTGCAGCTGGCGGACATCGACGCCGAGGCCGCGATGACACCGCGGACCGACCTCGTGTCGGTCACCTCCGACACCGGCCCGCAGACCATCCTCGACCTCGCGGCGGAGACCGGGTTCACCCGGTTCCCGGTCACGCACGGCGACCTGGACCACGTCATCGGCATGGTCCACGTCAAGGACCTGCTGATCGCCGACGCCGAGGAGCTGGCCGGTCGGGACGCCGGCGACCTCGTGCGCCCGCTGCCGGCCGTCCCCGAGTCCCGGGACCTCGAGCACCTGCTCGTCAGCATGCGGGAGCAACGGGCGCACGCCGCGCTGGTCGTCGATGAGTACGGCGGGACCGCCGGGCTGCTCACGTTGGAGGACGTCATCGAGGAGCTGGTCGGCGACATCGCCGACGAGTTCGACTCCGAGGAGCAGGCGGGACGCACCACCGAGGGGGCGTGGGTCGTGCCGGGGACGTTCCGTCGCGACGAGCTGGAGCGACTCGCCGGGGTGACGCTGCCGCCCGGTGAGGCCGAGACGGTCTCGGGTGTGCTCACCGACGAGCTCGGCCGGCTGCTGCGGCGCGGCGACGTGCTCGAGCTGGACGGCTGGACCCTCCGCGTGCTCACGATGGAGGGTCGGCGGGCGGGCCAGGTCGAGGTCGTGGCACCGCCGGACGTGTCCTCTGACTAGTCACTTCGCGCCACCGCCAGTTGGCCCACAGGGACCGTGTCGGCGCCCCGTGGGCGCGTCACCCTGTCGGTAGCCTCCCCGGCGGCGACGAGGGATCTTCGGTGGACGAGCCCACACTCCGGGCGCTGCTCGCTGCAGCGCCCATGGCCGCGGTCGTCGTCGGCAGGGACCACACGATCCGGGCGTGGAACGCCACGGCCGAGGCCATCACCGGGTGGTCGGCCGACGAGGTGCTCGGCGGGACCGACCCGATGGTCCCACCCGGCATGGAGGAACAGACCTCCGGGGCGCTGGAGGCATGGTTCGCGTCCGACCGCGAGCCCGGCCGCATCGTGCGCCAGCGCGTCCGACGCGACGGCTCGACCTTCCAGCTGTGCCTCGAGTCGGCCGCGCCGGTGGAGCTCGACGACGGACCCGGCGTCGCCGTGTGGTTCTCGGAGGCGACCGACCTCGACGCGCTCGTCCTGCACCGCAACCAGCTGTCGCGCCGCCTGGCCGGTGCCACGCGGATCGACGAGGTGCTGCCGGTGCTGGCCCAGGCCGTCGGTGACGTGCTCGGGGCGACCGACGCCGTCGTCCTGCGGCGCTGCCCGCCGGGGCTGCACCTGCACGGTGTCCGCGGGCTGGGCGTCGAGACGGAGGTCGCCGAGCAGGTCGAGCTCGACCTCGAGGCCGACGGACCGTGGGTCGCGGCCGTGGCCGGCGAGGTCACCGATGGCGTGCTGGACCTCGGCGACGGCGAGCAGCCGACCTCGTTCGTCCCCATGGGGCCGGAGGGCGCCGGCTGGGTGCTCGCGACCCGGGGGACCCACGCGTCGAGCACGAACGTCCACGTGCAGGACCTGTTCCGGGCGGTCGCCGACGAGGCGTGGGCAGCGCTCCAGCGCGTGGCGCTGGTCGCCGACCTCGACGGCAAGATCGAGATCCTCGAGGCGACCAGCCGTCTCGCGACCTCGGTGGGGCTCGACCTCGACGCAGCCCTGCACGCGGTCACGCGTCACGCGGCGGAGGCCCTGTCGTGCGAGCGCGCCGCGGTCTACCTCGTGGACCCCGACAGCGAGGTCCTCGAGCTCGCCCACGTGTACGCCACGGACGCGTCGCCCGACGAGCTGCTCGCCGACGACGAGGGCCTCGCGTTGGCCCGTGAGGTCGTCCAGCGCGGCGCGGAGGTGCTCTACCAGGACGTCTCGTCGTGCGAGATCGCCGAGGGCCCGTGGCACGCCGACGCCGGCAGCGTCGCCGTCATGGGCTTGCCGCTGCTGGTCGCGAACCGGCGGGTCGGCGCCCTGGTCGTGGCGCACACCATCGCGCACCCGCGCGGGTTCACGGCGCTGTGCCAGCAGGTCGGCGCCGCGGTCGCCCAGCAGGCCGCGCTCGCCGTGGAGCACGCGCGGCTGTTCGCGGCCGAGCGTCGCAACGTCGAGCGCCTCGAGGAGATGGACCGGCTCAAGGCCGACTGGATGACCGGTGTGACGCACGACCTCAAGGCACCGGTCACCACCCTCGTCGGCTTCGTCGACACGCTGCGTCGGATGACCGGCCACGTCAGCGAGGAGGACCAGCGACACTTCCTCGACATCATGTCGCGGCAGGCCAAGCGCCTCGTCGGGCTGATCGAGGACCTGATGCTCTCCGCCCGCGTCGAGGCAGACGCGGCCGCGCGGCGCCGGGAGGTCGTCGACGTCGACGAGCTGGTCGAGACGGTCGTCGAGTCGATGGACAGCGAGGACCGGGAACGGATCAGCGTCGCGACCGACGACGTCACGGCGTCGGTCCTCGGCGACCGGGCCCACCTGCAGCGCGTCCTCGTGAACCTGCTCTCCAACGGTCTGCAGCACGGTCGTGGGGCCGTCACCGTCAGCGTCGGCCACGAGGCCGGCAAGATCCTGGTCGCCGTCGAGGACGAGGGGCTCGGGGTCGCGGAGGAGGACCGCGAGCGGATCTTCGAGCGGTTCGTCCACGGCGACCACGAGGCGTCGTCCGGGCTGGGCCTCTTCGTCGCGCGGGGGATCATGGAGGCGCACGACGGCTCGATCGCCGTGACCGACCGCGTCGACGGCCGGCACGGTGCCCGGTTCGAGTTGCGGTTCCCGCGCAGCCGGCGGCAGCGCGAGCAGGACCTGAGCAGGAACGAGGTGGTCGAGGACCGCCGGCGCCCCGACCCGCTCCCCTCGGTCCCCACGGCCGGCAGCTGAACCTCGCCCGGTAGCGTGCGCCGCCGACCAGGGGGCCACGGTGGGAGCCGACGAGGACCGGTCAGCGGCACGGGCGCGTGCGGCTGCGGCGCTGCGCAGGTTCGGGCACGCGCTGCACGGCCGCGACGCCGACGCGGCCCTGCTCGACGAGGTGGCGAGTGCGGCCGACGCCGTCACGGCCCGGCTCGAGGACGTCCCCCTGCGCCAGCGCGACCTCCAGGCGCTGCGGGGGCAGATGTGGGCCGACCCGGTGCCGGACGGCGCGGTGGTCGAGCACTTCCAGGACTGCTTCGTCTCGGGGATCTGGAACCCGATGGGCATCGGCATCCAGGTCCGCCGCGACGGCGACGAGGCGGTGGCGACGGTGACGCTCGGCGCGGCCTACGAGGGGGCACCGGGGCGCAGCCACGGGGGGATCGTCGCGGCGATCTTCGACGACGTGCTCGGCTACCTGCTGCGATTCCTCAAGCAGCCGGCGTTCACCGGTGAGCTCACCGTCAGGTACCTGGCGCCGACCCCGATCCACGAGCCGCTGGAGTTCCGGGCTCGCGTCGAGCAGATCGAGGGACGCAAGATCGACACGCTCGCCGAGGCGTTCGCGCTCGGGCCGGACGGTGCCCGCACGCACGTCGCCACGGCGACCGCGCGCTTCATCGCCATCGACTCGTACGTGTCCTGACCGTGGAGCGGCTGCTGGTGGAGGTCCACGCCGCGGTCGGCGCGTGGTGGGACCCCGGCCAGTGCCTCCTGCTCCATCCCGGCGGGCTGCTCGACGAGCAGCGGGTGGCGCGGTCCGACGGCGTCGGCCTGCTGGTGCCGACGGTCTGGTGGGCGTACGGGCTGCTGCGGCGCGGCGAGCCCGGCGACCGCGAACTCGCCGAGGTCGCGCTGCGCGGCGTGCTGGACCGCCAGTACGACGCGCCCGGGACCGCGCGGCACGCGACGTGGCCGATGACGTCGCGCGAGCCCGCCCCCGACGCCGACGGGCGCGTGGCCGTCGGCGCAGCGCTCGCGCTCGTGCTGGGCGACCACGACCTCCCGACGCCGCTGGCCGGCGACGTCCGGGCCGCGGTCGAGCGCGCCGTCGACGCCGAGCGCGACCGCGTGGTGGACCCGACGTGGACCAGCATGGCGGTGCTGCGTGCCTGGCTCGAGCTGGAGGTCGGTCGGTGGCGTCGTGACGAGGACCTCCTCGCCGTCGGGGCCGAGCGGGCCCGGGCCGTGGCGGCCGACGCCGGTGTCCGCGGGCACGTGGCCGAGCACATCAGCCCGACCGCCACCGGCATCACGCTGCTGGGGTTGTCCCTCTGGGCCGAGCGGCCGCCGGTCGAGGACCTGGAGCCGCTGGGCCGCGCGCTGCGCGACGAGGTGTGGCACGACGTCCTCGCCGTGTGGCACCCGGGCCTGGGCACGCTCGTGCCGCCCTTCTCCCGGGCGTCCGGGATGGACCTGCGGGCACACGTCGGTGCGACCGGGCTCTGGTTGGCATGGCTGGTCGACGGGATCGCCCCGCTCCCGCACCTGTACGAGGGCGACCTCGACCGGGCCCAGGACCTGCCGCTGCTGTTCCTCGTCGACGCGCTGGCGGGGGCGAGCCCCGACGTGCGGGAGCTGGCGCCGCTCGTGCGGGCCCAGCCGGCGCGGCAGGGGGAGTGGTTCGACCGCGTCGGCGAACGCGTGTGGACGGGGTGGACCGGTGGTGACCTCGCCGTCGGGGCAGAGTGGTCGCCGCTCGACCGGGACGGGTCGTGGCAGGTCGTCACGGCCGCGGCGGTGTGGCGTGCCGAGGACGGTGGCAACGCCTGGCTGCGGCTGCACCAGGACGGCGGCCCGGTCGAGGCGCGGGTGGCCCACGAGGACGGCGTCGTCCGGCTCACGCACGGGACCGGGGCCGGGCCCGTGGAGCTCTGGGTCGGCGGGCCACCGGCCGCCGACGTCACGGCCACGAGCGTCGTGTCCGGCGGCCGTGCCTGGGACCTTGCGGGGGTCACCGGCGTGACGCCCGTCGAACGGGACGTCCCGCACGTCGCCCGGGCGTGGACGCTCGACCCGACGGGGGAGGGAATCGTCCTGTCCACGCGGACCTGACCGCCCGTGACATCTAGGATCACCGCCGGGCGTGGAGGTGCGAGGTGCGGGACCCGTCGTGGCGCGCAGCGTTGCTGGGGGCCGCACGCGACCCGGTCCAGGCGGCTGCAGTCGTGGCTGCCACGGCGCTGCTGGTCCTGACCAGCGCCACCGGATCACTCGTCGAGTGGACCAGTGGCCAGGCGGCGACGGAACGACTCGTGGACGCCGCGATCGCCCGCGACCCCACCGGTGCCGCGGTCGACCTCGTCGCGCGGGTGCCACCCGACGAGCCGGCGATCACCGAGCAGGTGGACGAGCGCCTCGATGCCGTCGACGGGTTCGACCCCGCGCTGCTGCAGGTCACGTCGCTCGGCTGGCAGGTGCGCAGCGGCGGGGACGCGGTGCGCCCCGTCGTCCGTGCGAACGGGCGCGTCGCGGTGGCCGTCCTGCACCACCGTGAGGGGGCGATCGAGTCGTTGGAGGTCGTGGCGGGGCCGGACCCCGGCGGTGACCTGTGGGTGCCGGCGGACCTCGCCGAGCAGCTGGACGTCGGGCCGGGGGACACCGTCGAGGTCGGGTTCGACCCCGTCGGGGCGGCGGCGGTGCGCTCCGGCACGGACGCCGTCGTCGCGGGGACCTACGCCACGACCGACGGGCGGCCGGCGGGTGAGCTCGCCGGGGAGGAGGTCAGGCTGCCCCCCGCGCCCGGTGATCGCAGCGAGCCCGCCCCGCTGCTGCTCGGCGACGTCGCCACGGTCCAGTCGCTCGGCACGGCCCTCGGGGACCTGCAGGTCACGACGCTCCGCGCGCCGATCACGCAGCCACCGCAGTACGAGGCGCTGCGGCGGGGTGTCGAGCAGCTCGAGGCCCTCGAGCGGGACCTCTTCGATGCCGAGTCGCCCCTGGGTGCCGCCATCTTCGAGCGGTTCGCCGGGCCCGAGGTCCGGGTGTCGACCGACGTGCGGCGGCTCACGACGCAGGCGGTCACGACCGCGGACGCGGTCGCGGCGCAGACCGCGGGCGCCGCCACGGCCGGGATCCTCCTCGCGGCGATCACGCTGGTCACGGCCGTGGCGGCCGGTGCGCGCCGACGACGTGCCGGGACCGAGCTCGAGCTCGTGCAGGGCGCCGCGCCCGTCGGGATCGCCGTGCGTGCGGTGCTCGAGGTGGCGCCGTGGGTCCTCGTCGGGGCCGTCGTCGGTCGGGTCGTGGTCCTGCCCGCCGCCCGGCTCGTGCTCCCGGCGGCCCGCGTCCCCGACCCGGCCGTCGCCGCCCTCACACCGCGCGCCGCGGCGGTCGTCGGTGTCGCCCTGCTGCTCGTGCTCGGGGTGCGCGTCGCCGACGCCCGACTGCGGCTGGTCGCGCTCGGTGGACGCGACACCAGTCGCAGCGTGCCGGCGGTGCCGGTGCTGCTCGCAGCGGCTGCGGTCGTGACGCTCGGCGTGGTGCTGGGGCCGCCCCGGCCACCCACCGACCCGCTGGTGATGCTGCTGCCGGTCCTCGTCATCGCGGCGGTCGCCGTGGTCGTGCTCCGGCTCCTGGTGGCAGCGGTGCCCCGCCGCTCGGGTGTGCCGGCCGGCGAGCCCACGGCGGGCTGGCTGGCTCGTCGCCGGCTCACCGGCCAGTCCGACCGGCTCGTGGCCATCGGGGCGATCGTCGCCGTGGCCGCCGGTCTGGTCGCCCACACCAGCGTGCTCCGGACGTCGGGGCAGGTTGCGGTCGACGCCAAGGCCGCGGCGTTCGCCGGGGCGTCCGTCGTGGTCGAGGTCCCCGGCCCCTCGGTCACCGACGGCCGCGACCTGCCGACGGGCACGTCGCTCGTCCTCACCGACGCACGGGTCCGCATCGCCCCCGAGGACGTCGCCGCGACGCTGCTGGCCGTGGACCCGGCGACGTTCTCGACGGTCGCGACGTGGCCGACGGGCACGTCGCCGACCGTCCTCGACGACCTCGAGGGTGCCGACGGCACGTCGCTGCCGGTCCTCGCGGTCGGTGGTGCGACGGCGCTGGGGGAGCGAGGCACGCTCGAGCGCGACCCCTTCTGGACGGTGCCCTTCGAGATCGTCGGCCGGCCGGCGGCCCTGCCCGGCAGCGTGCCCGGGCGTCCGGTGCTCCTGACCACCCAGACCGCGCTGTTCGACCGGCTCGGGCCCGCGCTCGACCCACGACCGGCACCCCTGGACCCGGGGTCGTCCGACCCGGACGGCCCGTGGACGACCCAGGTGTGGGTCGACGTCGACGAACCGGGCCTCCTCGCGGCGCTGAGCGCGGCCGCCGTGGACGACGGTGGCGGGGTCTCCGTCGTGCGCACGCTGGCCGAGGTCCGCAACCAGCCGGCCTACCTCGCGACCCAGTGGGGGCTCGGCGTGCTCGGTGGCCTGGGCGTCCTCGTCCTCGTGCTCGCCCTGCTCCTGCTCGGTGGGACGAGGGCCCGCGGCGCCGAGGAGGCCGGGCTGGAGCACGTCGTGCTGGAGCGACTGGGGATCGCGGGGCACGTCCAGCGCCGTGCCGCGGTCCTGGAGCGGCTCCTGCTCGTCGCCGTCGCCGGTGCCGTGGGCATCGGTGCCGGTACGGCGCTCGCGGCCGTCGTCGCCGGCGCCGCGGACCCAGCGCCGGACGTGGTGCCCGCGCTCCGACCGGTCCTGCCGGTCGCGCTGCTCGCAGGCCTCGCCGCGGCACTGTTGGCCGGGGGGCTCGTGGCGGGACTGCTCGACGACCGTGCCGCCCGTCGGGCCGACGTGGAGGAGGCACTCCGTGTCGCACGCTGAGATCGCTGCCACCTGCACCGGGGTCACCCGGGTCCACCGCTCCGAGACCGGTGAGGTCCCAGCCCTGCGCGGGGTCGACCTCGTCGTGCCCCGTGGTGCCGTCACCGGCGTCGTCGGGCCGTCGGGCGCCGGCAAGTCGACGCTGCTGCGGCTGCTCGCGGCCATCGACCGGCCCACGTCCGGCGCTGTCGTCGTCGCCGGCACCACCACCTCCGACGCAAGCGACCGGACCCTGCGACAGCTCCGTCGCGAGCATGTCGGGGTCGTGCGACAGCGGCCGGTCGACAACCTGCTGCCGTGGCTGGACGCCACAGGCCACGTGCGGCACGCGGCGGCGATGCGTGGGGTCGATGTCGATCCGGTGAGCGCGCTCGAGCAGGTGGGACTCGGCCACCGGCGGGACCACCACCCGCACGAGCTGTCGGGTGGCGAGCAGCAGCGACTCGCCGTCGCGATCGCCCTGGTGGGACCGCCCACGATCGTGCTCGCCGACGAGCCGACGGGGGAGCTCGACAGCGCCACGGGGCAGCGCGTCGTGGAGGTCCTGACCGTGGCGGCCGCGGCGGGTGCGGCGGTCGTCCTCTCGACGCACGAGGCCGCTGTCCAGGAGCGTTGTGATCGCGTCCTGCACCTCCACCACGGCGCGATGCGGGGCGAGACGCGCCGTGGTGGGAGGCTGCTCACGACGATCGACGCGGCGGGTCGGCTGCAGCTGCCGCCGGCTGCGTGGGACTGGTTCCCCGACGGCCGCGCCGTCGTCGAGCTCGCCGACGGCCACGTCACGGTGCACCCGCCGACGGAGGACGACTCGTGAGCGGCGTGACCCCGGCCGTGGTGGGCGAGGGACTCGGGCGGCAGCACCGGCGTGGTGCCGAGACCGTGCAGGCGCTCGCGGACGTCGACATCCAGGTGTGGCCCGGCGAGGTCGTCGTGGTGACCGGACCGTCCGGCTCGGGCAAGACGACGCTCTGCCACATCGTCGCGGGTCTGGACCGACCGGACGCGGGTCGCGTGGTGCGACCACCCGGCACGCCGGAACCGCCGACCTGGCACGACGTCGCCGTCGTGCCCCAGCGACTCGCCCTGGTGGCCGCACTGACCCTCGGCGAGCAGCAGTGGCTGGCACGACGGGCCCGTCCGGCCGACCTGGACCGTCCGGCGGTCGACGTCGACGACCTCGACGAGCGGCTCGACGTCGCCCACCTGCTCGACCGTCGTCCGGAGGAGCTGTCGCACGGCGAGCGGCAGCGCGGCGCGCTCGTGCGGGCGCTGGTGGCCGACCCGGTCCTGCTCGTGCTCGACGAGCCCACCAGCAGCCAGGACGAGGAGCACCTCGAGCTGGTCGTCCACGAGCTCCGGGCCGCGGCCGACCGCGACGTGGCGGTGCTCGTCACCGCCCACGACCCTCGGGTCGTCGAGATCGCGTCGCGTCGGGTCGAGCTGGTCGACGGACGGCTGGTCGGCGACGGCCCGTGACGGACGGTCCGTACGGTCGCTTCCCGGCGACCGTCGAGGAGGGACCGTGGGGTTCACGCGCGAGGAGCTCGAGGCGTTCCGTGACGAGGAGGTCGACGACCTGGTCGGGGACGACGTGCGGCTGCTGCTGGTCGGGATCAACCCCGGCCTGTGGACCGCAGCGACCAACACCCACTTCGCGTACCCGTCGAACCGCTTCTACCCGGCCCTCCACCTCGCCGGGATCACGCCGACACCGATCGACCCGAACGGTGCGACCGACGAGGACCGCACGATGCTGCGCGGTCTCGGCATCGCCATCACCAACGTGGTCGCGCGGGCCACGGCCCGTGCCTCGGAGCTCACCCGCGACGAGCTGCGGGCCGGCGGCGAGGTCGTGGCCGCGAAGGTCGCCGACTGGCAGCCGCGTGTCGTCGCGTTCGTCGGGATCACCGCCTACCGCGATGCCTACGGCCGGCGGAAGGCGCAGACGGGTCGCCAGCCGGCGGAGGACTGGCTGGCCGGTGTGGAGACGTGGGCGGTGCCGAACCCGAGCGGCCTGAACGCCCACGAGACCGTGGACTCACTGGCTCGCGCGTACCGCGAGGTGGCCGTCGCGGCCGGCCTGGACCTGTGCGAGCCCCGGTGGTGACGAGCCGTGTCAGTCGGTCTCGACGCGGCCGACGCCCTGCGAGGCAGCCGCCCCGCCGTACCGCACGCGCACCGGGCCGGACCGCTCGCGCTCCTCGCGCAGGTGGTCGTGTCGCCTGCGGTCGGTGCCGCGGCGCTCGAGCACGACCTCACGGACGGGCTCGCCCGCGCTGCGCGCGACCTCGATGATCTCCTCGCCCAGCAGCTCGTCGCGCTCCAGCAGCGCGTCGCGCAGGGCGTGCAGGATGTGGACGTTGGCTGCCAGGATCGCGCTCGCGCGCGTCTTGGCCAGCGCGAGGACGTGCTCGACCTCCTCGCGGCCCTGGGTGTCGCGAAGCGTCCGGCTGACGACGTCGCGGGCCTCGAACGCGCCGCTGCCGCCGGCCATCATGGAGACGAGGCTGCTGCCCATCCCAGCGGCACCGACGACCCGGCAGGCGATGTCGGTCGCCGACGCGAGGTCTCCCGCAGGCCCCGTCGACGACTCGCCGAACTCGAGCTCCTCGGCCGCCATGCCGCCCATGGCGATGTCGATCATCGCCTCGAGCTCGGACCGGGTGCGGTTGTACTCCTCCTCGAGGTCACCGTGTGCCAGCAGGCCCAGCGACCCCGCCCGCTTGACGATCGAGAGGACCTCCAGTCGACGCGTCCCGGCGAGGTAGGCGACCGTGGCGTGGCCGGCCTCGTGGGTGGCGACGAGTCGCCGCTCGCGCTCGGTGTAGGGGACCGGCAGCTTGATGCCGACCTCCTCGGTCATGCGGGCTGCCTGGACGTCCTGCCAGGACATCTCGCCGCGCCCGTCGCGCAGCGCGTGGATCAGGGCCTCGTCGAAGAGGTGCTCGATGCGGACCGGGGTGTAGCCGAAGGTCTGCGCGGCGAGCTCGTCGCGGTAGTGGTCACCGGCCAGCTCCTCGGCGTGCGCCTTGCTCGACAGGAAGTGGTCGATGAGCTGTCGACGGCCACCGCGCGCCGGCAGCTGGAACGACAGGCGCCGTGCGAAGCGACCAGGCCGCATCAGTGCGGGGTCGAGCATGTCAGCGCGGTTGGTCGCCGCGATCAGCAGGATGTTGTTGTAGTCGGCGGGTCGACGCTCGAGCTGGCGGTGTGCCGGGAGGAACTTGTTCATGGCGTCGACGCAGGCGTTGTGGATGCGGTCGCCGAGTGGGGGTTCGTCGAACGACTGCATCTGGACCAGCAACTCGTTGACGACGCCGCCTGTGCCCTCCGACATCATGCGCTGGACCTGTGTCGCGGGACTGGTCGACATCGCGTCCGCCTCACCGCGGATCGCCTGCCAGGGCGTGCTGGACATCCCGCCACGCGTCCCCGCGATGGCATCGATCTCCTCGATGAAGCCGATGGCCCCGCCCTCGTCACGGGCCGCCTTGCGCAGCTTCTTGAAGTAGCTGCGGATCTTGCGTGCGGTGGCGCCGTACCACATCGACTGGAAGGACGTGCCGGACACGAAGAGGAAGGGGACACCGGCCTCCCGCGCCATGGCGCGGGCCAGGTGCGTCTTGCCGGTTCCCGGGGCCCCCTCGAACAGCAGGCCCCGCCGCGGCGTGCCGCCGAGCTCGTTCTTGTAGGTGGCGTAGCCGAGGAAGGTGTTGAGGGTCCGCAGCACCTCCTCCTTGATGGGCTCGATCCCGATGACGTCGTCGAACGACACGTCGATCTGCTCGGGCCGGTAGACCATGTGGGGGCTGCGGCCGGCGAGCAGCGGCATGGCCACGGCGATCCCGATCGCCAGGACGATGGCGATCGGCAGCAGGTAGTACATCCAGTCGTCACCGAGCGACGGCACCTGCAACAGGTTCAGCGGTTGCCCGGTGAGGATGCGGAACCACAGGTACAGGGCCGGTGGTCCGAGGACGAGGGCGACCTTCACCAGGCGAGACCGCCGCTGTCGCTCGCGGCGCTCGCCCACGTCGGCACTCGCTGCTCGGAGGACGTCGGCGCCACCGAGGGCAGCGGCCGCGCTCCTGGTCGTCTCGGTGGCCATGACGATCCTCCTCCGCGTGTCGCAACGCTCCGCGGTTGCCGCAACGCGATCCGTTCACACTATGCGTGTCCCGGCCGCGCGGCCCCGATCCGCCCACGCTGCGGCATCGATGTCCACGCTCCGTCAGGTTGACCGCCCTGCACGTGCGGCCGTACGCATGCGGTCAGCGCAGAGCGGACGGTGACGTCCGTCCGGCGGATCGGCGGTCAGTCGCTGCCGAACATCGGCAGCCCACCGGCGAGGGGGTCGTCCTCGGTGCCGCGGACGCCGGACAGGCCGTCGGCCGGCGTCTCGACGGCGGGCAGTGCGTCGACGGCGTGCTGGAGGGGGTGGAGGTAGGGCATCGCCTGCGGGTCGAGCTCCTCGGCGGGGAGGAACTCGTCGAGCGTGCCGTCGTCGAGCTTCATCGCCGCAGTCAGGTGCGGCGCGTGCTTGCGGGCGCCGTAGACGGCCACCACGACGTCGGCGCCGCCCTCGAGCTCGGCCTCCGCGAGGAAGCCCCAGCACGGGACCTGTCCCTCGACGATCTCGTCGGCGGCGAGGTTGGCCAGCAGCTCGTGCCGCGCCTCGTCGTCGTCGGGGAACTGCGGCAGGGCCAGCAGCCGGGTCTTCTCCTTGCCGGGCAGCACGACCGTCGGCCGGACCGCGCCCTGCTGGTCCAGCACGTCGACCGCTGCCTCCTGGCAGACGAACCTGAGCTCCTCGAACTGCACGTGCACCTCCGTGCCGCGATGGTGTCCCGCGTGCGGCGTGCACGCCAACCGAGGTGCGCTCGCGGCGCGCGTGGCCGACCGGTCGAAGAGGTGACCAGCGAGACGATGATCGATCGACCGCAGTTGGCACCGACCTTGGTCCCTCCACGGGGGAGACCTCCGGCAGGTGGCGTGGCCGTGGTCTGCCGGCACCTTCACGGTCCACCAGCTGGAGGCGCACTGGGTTGGAGACGCTCCCGAGCATGGACCGGCGTCGCGGGGTGCCGCTCCTGGTCGCGCTCGTGCTGGCCAGCGTGGTGCTGCTCGTGGTGGGGGCCCGGGTGGCCACCACCACGCACCCGACCGCGGCCGAGCAGATGGTCGCCGTCTACCCCGGTGGCGAGGTGGACATCGACGAGCTCACCCCGGAGCTGCGGCAGCTGTACCTCGACGTGGCGGCGGACCCGGGGCCGTTCGAGCATGTGCGCTGCTACTGCGGCTGCGAGGCGATGCTCGACCACCGGCACCTCCGCGACTGCTTCGAGCGGCCGGACGGTGGGTGGGAACGGCATGCCGTCGGCTGCGGCATCTGCCAGGTCGAGGCCCGGGACGTGCTCGCGGCCCGGGTCGACGGCCGGTCGCTCGAGGACATCACGACGATGATCGACGAGACCTACGCGGGCATCACCGAGGAGAGCTCATGAGCACCGCCACGCGGCCGAGTCACGGCAGTCGGGCGGCCCGGCAGCGGGCCGTCGAACGACGCATCGCCGTGGCGACGCGCGCGCTGACGGCGGTCGTCGCCGTCCTCGCCGTCGTCCTCGTGGTCGTGCTGGTGACACGGGACGCGCCACCCACCCCCACGCTCGACCTGCCCAACCCGATGGGTGGGCCCGTCCAGGCCGCGCCGGACGCGACCGGCCAGTCCGTCGCGCTCGGCGGGCTGCAGGTCGTCGCGCCCGACGTGACCATGGGCGACGTGCCGCTCAACACGACCGTCGTGCCGCAGTGGGAGGTCGACAACCCCACCGGGGCTCCCGTGACCGTGGTCGTGGGCCAGCCGCGCGTGCTGGAGGGGTGCTGCCCCGGTCCCGTCTACCTCGGTGACGAGCAGGTGCCTGCCGGGGGGACGGTGACGATCGGTGCCGGTGACCGGGTGACGGTCCAGTTCCCCTTGCAGATGCACCCCGGCATGGACGGGCCGCACCACCTCACGGTGCCGCTCGAGGTCGACGGCGCAGTCACCGAACTGCACGTGACGGGCAACTTCACCAGCACGGCCTGAGCACGCGGCGGTCGATGCCGGCCCCGGCAGCGACCCCGTCGCCTACACTGCGAAGATGGCGCGGATGGCGACGTTGGGCAGCATCGGCGGCCTGCTGGCCGTCGCGCTGGTCGCGCACCTGTGGATGCTCGCCTCGTCCGGTGCACCGCTCCCGTCCGACCCGCCCCCCGTGGTCGTCGCCACCCACAGCGTGGCGATCGGTGGGGACGGCGCCTGTCCGACCGGGATGGCCGCCTGTGTCGCCACTGCCGTGGACACCAGACCGGTGCTCGTCGCGGCTGCCCTGAGCACGCTGCCGGTCGTGCTGCGCCGTCCTCGGCGGCGCCCGTCCTCCGCACCTCGCGGGTGCCGCGAGGACCTCGGACCGAGCCCGTTGCTGACCCCCGTGACCGAACGCGTGCTCCTGCTGGAGTAGCGCGTGTCCCGCGGCGCCCCGACGCCGCACGACCACGCGCACACGACGAGCAGGGGAGACAACCAATGCAACGCGCACACATGAAGAGGATCACGAGCCTGCTGCTGGCTGGCGTCCTCGCACTCGGGCTCTCCGGGTGCGGCGACGACGGCGGCGGCGACACGGGCGCCACCGACGACACCGCCGCGGAGACCGAGGACGACCACGACGAGGAGGAGGGCGACGACCACGACGAGTTCGCGTTCGGCGAGCCGGCCGACGCGGCCGACGCCGACCGCACGATCGAGGTCGACGCCAACGACGACCTGTCCTACGACCCACCCTCCATCGAGGTGCAGGCCGGGGAGACGATCACGTTCACCGTCACCAACACCGGGCAGGCGGTGCACGAGTTCACGCTCGGGGACGCAGCCTTCCAGGACGATCACGAGGCCGAGATGGCCGAGATGATGGAAGAGGGCGAGATGATGGCCCACGACGACCCCAACACGCTCTCGCTGGAACCCGGCGAGACCGCCGAGCTCACCTGGCACTTCACCGAGGCTGGAGAGGTCCTGTACGGCTGCCACCAGCCCGGCCACTACGGCGGCGGCATGGTCGGCTCGGTCGACGTCCAGGGCTGACGCGACGGCGCCACGGCCGTCAGACGGCGGTCGTGGCGCCGACGCTCGCGCTGGACACGGTGCGGGCGTACTTGGCGAGCACGCCGCGGGTGTAGCGCGGCTCGTTGGGCACGAACGCCTCGCGGCGGCGTGCCAGCTCGTCGTCGTCCACCAGCAGGTCGAGCGTGCGGTTGGGCACGTCGATGCGGATCGTGTCGCCCTCCTCGACCAGGCCGATGGGGCCACCGTCGGCGGCCTCGGGTGCGACGTGGCCGATCGAGAAGCCGTGCGTGGCACCGCTGAAGCGGCCGTCGGTCAGCAGCGCGACCGTCTCGCCGAGGCCGGCGCCCTTGACCGCCGCGGTCGTGGCCAGCATCTCGCGCATGCCGGGGCCGCCCTTGGGGCCCTCCCAGCGGATCACGATGACGTCACCGTCGACGATCTGGCCGGTCAGCACGGCCTGCAGCGCGTCCTGCTCGCCGTCGAAGACCCGTGCGGTCCCCTCGAACTCCATGCGGTCGCCGGGGATGCCGGCGATCTTGACGACGCAGCCGTCGGGTGCGAGCGAGCCACGCAGGATCGCGAGCCCGCCGACCTCGTGGATGGGGTCGTCGACCGGGTGGACGACGGTGCCGTCCGGGTCCGGGATGTCCATGGCCGCGAGGTTCTCGGCGATGGTGCGACCGGTCACGGTCAGGCAGTCGCCGTGCAGCTTCCCGGCGTCGAGCAGTGCCTTCAGCACGACGGGCACACCGCCGACGCGGTCGAGGTCGAGCATGTTGTAGGTGCCGCCCGGCGTCATGTCGGCCAGGTGCGGGGTACGGCGCGCCACCTCCTCGAAGGCGTCGAGGTCGAAGTCGACGTCCGCCTCGCGGGCGATCGCGAGCAGGTGCAGCGCCGCGTTGGTCGAGCCGCCCAGGGCCATCACGACCGCGGTCGCGTTCTCGAGCGCCTCGCGCGTGACGATGTCCCGGGCCGTGATGCCGTCCTCGAGCAGGCGGACCACCGCCTCGCCCGAGGCCTTGGCGAAGTGCTCGCGCCGGGCGTCGACCGCGGCCGGCGACGCCGAGCCCGGCAGCGACAGCCCCATGGCCTCGACAGCGCTCGACATGGTGTTGGCGGTGAACATCCCGCCGCAGGACCCCTCGGTCGGGCAGGCGGCCTTCTCGATCGCGTCCAGCTCGGCGTCGTCGATGATCCCGCGGCCACGGGCGCCGACGGCCTCGAACACCGACTGGATCGTGATGTCCTTGCCGTCGTGGTGCCCCGGCAGGATCGAGCCGCCGTAGAGGAACACTGTGGGCACGTCCAGCCGCACGGCCGCCATCACCATCCCGGGCAGCGACTTGTCGCACCCGGCGAAGGTCACCATCCCGTCGAGGCGCTCGGCGTGCATCACGGTCTCGACGGAGTCGGCGATGACCTCACGGCTCACCAGCGAGGCGCGCATCCCCTCGTGGCCCATCGCGATGCCGTCCGACACGGCGATCGTCGTGAACTCCAGCGGGTACCCGCCAGCCTCGTGCACGCCGTGCTTGGCCTGCTTGGCGAGCCGGTCCAGCGGCAGGTTGCAGGGCGTGACCTCGTTCCACGACGAGGCGATCCCGACCTGCGGCTTGCCGAAGTCCTCGTCGGTCATGCCGACGGCGCGGAGCATGGCGCGGGCCGGGGCCTTCTCGTAGCCGTCGGTGACGTCCCGGGAGCGGTGCTTGGGGTCCGTGGTGGGCAACGTGGCGTCCTCGTCGTCGTGCAGCACAGGTGAGCAGAGTGCCACCCGGCGCGCCAACCGTGCCTACGGTCACCTCGACGGGAGGGATGTGATGTCGGATGACGTGGTGGAGCTGCACGGGCACCCGGTGCGGGTGCGTGGCTTCGCCACTGCCACGGTCCGCGGGGCGATGGCGGAGGCGCGTGTCGCGTTCAACGACCTCCTCGGCCTGCGCTGGGAGCTCATCGCCCCGGACCACGTCGAGGCCGTGCTCCCGGTCGTCGCCGACCACCTGCAGCCGTCGGGGGTCGTGCACGGCGGCGTCTACTGCACCCTGGTCGAGGCGGCCGGCTCGACCGGCTCGGTGGTGCACGTCGCGTCGGACGGACGGTTCGCGATGGGCACGCACAACGCGACGTCGTTCGTGCGCCCGACGCAGGAGGGCGACACGCTCACGGCGATCGCGACCCCGATCCACCTCGGCCGGACCCAGCACCTCTGGGACGTCCGCATCACCCGGGGGGACGGCAAGCTCGCCGCGAAGGGGGAGCTGCGGACGGCCATCGTCGATCCTCCGGGATCGCGGGGCGGATGATCCGCCCGGCGCCAGTTAGGGTCGCGCGTCCACCGAGCCGGGGACCGCGAGTGACCGACCAGCAGCCACGCATCGAGGGGTACGACCTCGACGGCATCGACCGGGCCAGCATCGGACACGACGCCTGGGTGGACGACGCGATGGGGATGGTGCTCGACCTCCTCTCGCCCGACCGAGTCGAGGGGCACCTCGAGGTCGGACCGCAGCACCACCAGCCGTACGGCATCGTCCACGGCGGGGTGTACTGCTCGATGGTCGAGACGTTGGCGTCGGTCGCGGCCGCGATGCGGGTCCTCGCCGACGGCAAGGTCTGCGTGGGGGTCAGCAACACCACGGACTTCCTGCGCCCGACCAGCGAGGGCCGCCTCGCCGGCGTCGCCACGCCGCTGCACGTCGGGCGGCTCCAGCACCTGTGGCAGGTCGAGGTCACACGCGCGGACGGCAAGGTCGCGGCCCGCGGCCAGGTCCGCCTCCAGGTCCTCGACGCCGGACGCTTCGACCGCGGCTGACGGTCACCTCGACCGCGGGTGACTATCGTCGGAGGGTGATCGCGGAATGGAGGCAGCAGTGGTCACGGTGGGAGTGGACCTCGGCGGCACGAACATCCAGGTCGTCGTGCTCGGTGACGACGACGAACGGCTCGGCACGTCGCGGATGAAGACGCCGCTCGACGGCGACCGGACGAACGTCCTGGAGGTCATGGACGCCGCGATCAACGACGCCGTCGGTGCGGCCGGGCTGACGTTGGACGACGTCGTGGCCGTGGGTGTCGGCACGCCCGGTGTCGTGATCGACGGCACCGTCGGTGGCGCCGCGAACGTGCCGGGGTGGGACGAGCGGTTCTCGCTCCAGACGGGCCTCGAGCAGCGGGTCGACCGTCCGGTCCGCGTCGTCAACGACGTCACGGCGGCGGCCCTCGGTGAGCACCGGCTCGGTGCGGGGCAGGGGGCGGACGACCTCCTGGTCATCTTCGTCGGCACCGGCGTCGGCGGCGGGCTCATCCTCGGTGGCCGCCCCTACGAGGGTGCGTTCGGCGGCGCCGGCGAGTTCGGCCACACCGTCGTGCACGTCAACGGGGCGGTCTGCCCGTGCGGTCGGCGCGGCTGCGTCGAGGCCTATGCCGGACGCCGCGCGATGGAGAACGCCGTCGAACGGGCGCTGGCTGCCGGCAAGGACACGATCGTCCCGACGCTCGTCGAGGAGCGCGGCAAGGTCCGCATGACCTCGGGGGTCGTCCGTGACGCGCTCGCGAAGGGCGACCCGCTCGTCGCCGACCTCGTCGACGGTGCCATCGACGCCCTCGGCGCCGGCATCGCCAGCGCGGTGAACCTGCTGGACGTCGAGCGTGTCGTGATCGGTGGTGGCCTGGCCGACAAGCTGGGTCCGTCGTTCCGCCACCGCATCGAGTCCGCGATGCGGCCGAGCCTGTTCCTCGTGCCCTCGCGCGTCGAGGTCGTCTCGGCCCAGCTCGGTGACGCGGGCGGGGCCATGGGCGCGGCACTCGTCGCGCGGGGCTGACCGCCTCCGTGCCCGACGCGCCGCGATCACCCGGGTCGCGGCACGCACCGCGCGCCGACGAGGCGACCGTGCGTGCCCTGTTGCGGGACCAGGTGCCCGCCCTGGCGGCCCGATCGCTCGTGCCCGGCCCGACGGGATGGGACAACACGCACTGGCTCCTCGGAGGTGACCTCGCGGTGCGGCTGCCGCGGCGGCGGTCCGCCGTGGAGCTGGTCGCGAACGAGGCGCGCTGCCTCCCGCTGGTCGCGGACCGCCTGCCGCTGCCCGTCCCGGTCCCGGTGCACGTCGGGGCGCCGCAGGACCCGTGGCCGTGGCCATGGACCGTCGTTCCCTGGTTCACCGGCGAGCGCAGCGACCTCGCCCACCCGTCCGTGGACGGCGAGGACCACGCCGTGGCCCTCGGCACCTTCCTGGCGGCCCTGCACGTGCCGGCGCCGGACGACGCACCGCACAACCCCTACCGCAGCATCCCGCTCGCCAGCCGGGCGGCACGCACCGATGCCGCGCTGCTCGCGCTCGAGGAGCGCGGCACCGACGAGGATGCGTTGCCCGTGCTGCGTGCGGCGTGGCAGCGTGGCCTCGCGGCAGCCGTGCACGACGGCCCGTCGACCTGGATCCACGGCGACCTGCATCCGGGCAACCAGCTGGCACACGACGGCGCGCTCGTCGCGGTCGTCGACTGGGGCGACGTTGCCGCGGGCGACCCCGCCGCCGATCTCGCGACCGTCTGGTGGAGCCTGCCGGTCGCGGCCCATGCGGCGTTCCGGGCCGCGTACGGCGGCGTCACCGAGGCGGCCTGGGACCGCAGCATGGGCTGGGCCGCAGCGATCGCGCTGTACCTGCTCAAGGAGGGCCCGGCCGTCGGTGACCCGGCACTCGTGGCGATGGGCCGCCGGACCGTGGCGCGCCTGCGCACCGTCGTCTGACCACCGCCCGGCTGCCCGTCCGGCCGTGGCGCGGTTGGCGCACGGGGAGCGCCGTCGGACACACTGCAGGGCACACACCACAGGAGACGCCGTGTCCCACCTCGACGCCGCCCGCACCATCACCGAGGCGCTCCGCGCCGCGATCGACACGGCTGCGAGCCACCTCGCGACCGAGTGCGAGAAGGGCGGCAAGGTCAGCGTCACCAAGATGGACGAGCGCCAGTCGGTGCTCTACGACCTCGCGTCGATCGCGTCCTCGGTGCGGGCAGCCGAGTCGATGCTCGAATGGGGCGCCGAGGGCGAGCTCGAGGGGAAGCTGGCGCTGGCCTGGGCCGCGGACGTCCACACCGACCTGTTCCAGCGCGCCGGCGGCCGCTGGGAGGACTGGGGCGTGGATCCCACGTCGGTCGGGCTGCTGACCGACGAGGTCCACGACGCCGTGCGCCAGGGGCGGGACACCGCGTTCCTGAAGGCGCTCGGCGGCGAGATCGTCGACGACCCGCACCTGCCGATGCACCTCTCCGAGGAGATGGAGATGGTCCGGCAGGCCTTCCGGCAGTTCGCCGAGGAGCAGGTCATGCCCGTGGCCGAGCACGTCCACCGCAACGACGAGGACATCCCCGACGAGATCATCTCCGGCCTCGCCGAGATGGGTTGCTTCGCCCTGTCGATCGGTGAGGAGCACGGCGGCTACGCCTCGGGCGGGCAGGACGACCTGCTCAACATGGTCCTGGTCACCGAGGAGCTGTCGCGCGGCTCGCTCGGCGTGGCCGGGTCGCTGATCACCCGGCCCGAGATCATCGGGACCGCCATCGAGAAGGGCGGCACCGAGGAGCAGAAGTCGCGCTGGCTGCCCGAGATCGCCAGCGGCCAGAAGATGTGCGGCGTCATGGTCACCGAGCCCGACTACGGCTCCGACGTCGCCGGCGTCAAGACCTCGGCCGTCCGTGACGGCGACGAGTGGGTCCTCAACGGCGTCAAGACCTGGTGCACGTTCGCGGGCAAGGCGAACTACCTCCTGATCCTCGCGCGCACCGACCCCGACCGCAGCAAGGGCCACCGTGGCCTGTCGCTGTTCGTCGTCGAGAAGCCGTCCTTCCCGGGGCACGCGTGGACACACACCCAGGACGGCGGCGGGAGGATGGACGCCAAGGCCATCCCGACGCTCGGCTACCGCGGGATGCACTCGTTCGAGGTGTCGATCGAGGACTGGCGCGTCCCGCACGAGAACCTGATCGGCATGGACGACGGCCTCGGCCAGGGGTTCTACCTCCAGATGCAGGCGTTCGCGAACGCCCGTCTGCAGACCGCGGCCCGAGCGCTCGGTGTCATGCAGAGCGCCATGGAGGAGTCGGTCACCTACACCGGCCAGCGCCAGATCTTCGGCACCGCACTGGCCGACTACGAGCTGTCGCGGGTCAAGATCGCGCGGATGGCGGCGATCATCGCGGCCAACCGGGCGTTCGCCCACGAGGTCGCTCGTCTGATCGCGGACGGGGGTGGCCAGCTGGAGGCCTCGGAGGTGAAGCAGCTGTCGTGCCGGACCGCCGAGTGGGTCACGCGCGAGGCGCTGCAGCTGCACGGCGGCTACGGCTACGCCGAGGAGTACACGGTCAGCCGGCTGTTCGTCGACGCCCGCGTCCTCAGCATCTTCGAGGGGGCCGACGAGGTCCTCGCCCTGCGCGTGATCGCCCGCACGATCCTGAGCCAGGCGTTGGCCGCATGACGGCCACGGTCGAGT
>CAYMGL010000008.1:1858-27774 GCA_964389945.1 uncultured Actinomycetota bacterium | reverse complement strand
CCGACATGATCGACCTCGGGTGGTTCCCGTCGTTCAACGTCGCCGACATCGCGCTCAACGTCGGCGTCGGACTGGTGCTGCTGTGGGGGCTGTTCCTCCACGACGACGAGCCCGAGGCGACGGCTGCCGACGAGCAGCCGGCCTGATCACACGTCGAACTGGAGCGTGGTGGGATCGCCGCCCGGTGCATCCTCGCGTCGGCTGAGCCCGACCACGCGACCGCCCCGCCGCAGTCGCAGCACACCCGCGGTCGGGTCGACCGACGTGACCAGCTCGGCCGTGCGCGGGTGGCAGGTGAACAGCCAGACCTGCTGACGACGGGCCACCTCGGCGAGCACGCGCGCCACGTGCAGCGACCGCTCGGGGTCCGACGTCCCGAGCAGGTCGTCCACCAGCAGGGGCAGGGGTCGGTCCCGCGCCAGGTCCTCGGCCAGTGCGAGACGCAGGCACAGCCACAGCTGCTCCCGCGTGCCGCGTGACAGCACGGATGCCTGGACCGGGTCACCCCCGTGGCTGCGCGCCACCACGACCTGCGGGCCGAGTCGTCGCACCTGCGCCCACTGTCCGCCGGTGGCCCGCTCCAGGAGCTCCGACGCCCGCTCGAGCACCCGCGGTTGCTGCTCGCGCTCGAACCGGGCGACGGTCGCCTCGAGCAGCCTGGCCGCGGTGTCGGCCACGGCCCAGCGTTCGGCGAGCTCGGCCACCTCGGCCTCGGCCGCGGCCAGGTCCTGCGCGGCACGCGGGACCGCGTCGTCGCCACCGAGGCGACGCAGGGCGGCGGCGAGCTCGGTGCGCTCGGCCAGCGCTGCGTCACGCTCCCGGGCGGTGGCTGCCATGGCCTCGCGCGCGGCAGCGAGGTCCTCCTCCCAGGCGGTGGGGTCGGCGGCCTCCAGGAGTGTCCGGCCCGCCGCACCGCGTGGCCCGTCGCCGAGGAGCTGCGCGATGCCGCGCTCGGCCGCGGCGAGGTCGGCCTCGAGGTCGGCCCGCCGTGCGGCCAGTGCGGCACGACGCCCGAGGTCGTCGACGTCCGTCGCACCGGCAGCCGCCAGCGCACGGTCGTGCTGCGCCTCGCACGCCTCGACCTCGGCCACGGCGCCGGCGATCCGCTCCTCGAGTCCCGCGAGTCTGGTCGCGAGGGCCGCGTGCTCGGCCTGCGCGGCACGGGCGGTCCTGACGCGGTCACGCAGGCCCGGCAGCAGCCGGACCGCCTGCTGTCCCGCCGCGTCGTGCCCGAGCTTCTCGGCGATGGCGGTGGCGTCGTCCCGGAACCGCGCGACGCGTGGCCCGACGTGCGCGACCTGCCCGCGGGCCTCCTCGACGGCGGCCAGCGCCCGCTTGGCCGTGGCCACGCGCTCGTGCAGGGTCGTCGTGACCCGCACCTCGTCGGTGGGCAGGCCGACGGCGGCGCACGCCTCGGCCCAGTCCGCCGCGGCTTCGTCGTGCGACGCCCGGGCAGCGGTCAGGGTCCGCCGGCGGTCGTCGGCGATGCGCGTCGCCTCGGCCGCCTCCACACGGAGCCGGTCGACGTGGCGCGCCGCGTCGGCGTGGTCGCGCAGCTGTCGACGGGCCTGCTCGACCCGCGTCGCGACGCGTTCCACGTCGGCCAGGCTCGGCCGCTCGTCGAGCCCGACGCGGCGGGCGGCCACGGTGACGTCACGTGCCACCGCCGCGGTGCCGTGCGGGGTGCCGGGAGCGCCGGCCGCCGGCCGGGCGGTGCCGGCCAGGTACGCGCCGACCGCGGCCAGGAACGCACCCACGCCCGCGACCACGGCCACGGGCACCCCCGCCGGCAGCAGCCCCAGGACGGTGGGGACGAGCAGGACCGACGCCGCGACGAGCAGCACGATCGCCACGGGTGGCATGCCCGCTGCCCGGGCTGCCGGCCCGGTGCTGCCGAGGACCGGGACACCCACGCGGAGCACCCCCAGCGCCTCCTCGGCCGCCGTGACCTCGTCCTCGTCGGGGGGCGGCGGTCGACCGTCCTCGGCCTCGTCCAGGGCGGTCCGACGACGTGCGGCGACCTGTGCTGCGTCCTCCGCGGCCGTCGCGGCCGTCGCGGCCGCGGCCGCCGCGTCCCGCAACCGCTCCCCCGCGCCGACCAGCCGCTCGCGTGAGGGCGCGTCGGTCGCGACGGCGGCCACCCGCGTGGCGTCCCAGCCGTCGCCGAGGTCGGCCAGTGCCGTCGCCGCGGTGCGTTGCGCGGTGGCGAGTGACGTCTCCGCGGCGGCCAGCTGCTCGGTCGCGAGCTCGTGTGCACCGAGCCCCTCCGCCAGCGCCTCCACGTCGTCGGCCACCGCCGCGGCGTCCGGGTCGCGGTGCACCGCGGCGAGCGTGCCCTCCACCTCGTCGCGGTCGGCTCGCAGCTCGGCCAGGGCCACCGTCGCCGCCTCGAGCTCGTCGGCGGCGGCGCGGGCAGTCGCCAGCGCCACGTCGTCGACCGGGTCGCCGGGCAGGTCGGCGAGCTCGGCGCGGAGGCCGGCGGCGCGCGACCACGCGGGCCACGCGTCACGGACCCGCTCGAGCAGCGCCACCCGCGCGGCCGCCTCGGTCTGGTCGTCGCCGAGTGCCGCGACCCGCGCCGAGGCCTCGTCCAGGCGGCGGCGCAGGTCGACGTTGGCCCGCGCGCCCTCGCGCGCCGCGGCCAGCGCGTCCCGTGCAGCGGCACGGCGCTCCAGCGCCAGGGCCAGCGGCCGCTTGGTGGCGGTCGGTGTCCACAGGGCGTCCCGCCGGTCCAGCGCCTCGTCGCGCGCAGCCCGCAGCGACCGGCCCGTCCCGACCGTCGCGGCGTCGAACAGCAGGTCGTCCAGCGAGCCGCCACCGAGCGACCCGATCCCGGCGAGGTCGTCGAGGTCGATCGCGAAGACCTGCTCGAACCGCGCTGCGTCCACGGCGCGGCCGAGCAGCGGCAGCACCGCGTCGCTGCCGGTGCCCTCGCTGCCGTCCGGCGCCACGACACGCAGCCGCGGCGAGCCGGTCGTGTGGCGGTGCACCTCCCAGCGGCCGCGGTCGTCGACGCACGTCACCACGCCCCCGTGCCGCCCGCCGCGCAGCGGGTCGTGACGGTGGCGCCCGTCCGCGTCGTTGGCACGTGGGTGCCCGAAGAGCGTCCGCACGAGGAAGGCGTGCAGCGTCGACTTGCCGGCCTCGTTGGGGCCGAGCACCACGGTGGTCCCGGGCCCGATCCCGCTGACCTGCTGGTCGTGCAGCAGCCCGAAGCCGTCGACGTGGAACCCCGCGATCCTCACGGCTGCTCCTCCGCGAGCAGCGCGATCGCCAAGCCGAAGCCGGCCTCGGCGAGCGTCGCCTCGTCGAGGTCGCCGGTCGGCCAGCCACGCTCGGCCATCGTCGTCAGGGCCCGTGCGGTCGCCTCCTCGTCGTCGAGGTCCGTGGCCGCGAGCACCTCGACCACCGCCGACATCGCGTCGCTGTCCGCGGCCGGACCGGTCCGGTCCCGCACCACCGTCCAGGCGGCGTCGGCCCCGACCAGGCGGTCCGCCAGCGCGTCGCGGAGCTCGTCCAGGGCGTCGGGCCGCGCGAGGTCGTCGTGCACGGGACCACGGCCCGTCAGCCGCCCCCGCAGCACGACCAGGCGGCCGTCCGCGGCGGCGATGGCGGCATCCGCCCGCTCGGCGAGGGCACGCTCCACCTGGCCCAGCGTCCGCAGGTCGCCGACGTCGACCGTCACCTCCGCGAACCTGGCGCGGTCGAGCGTGACGTGCTGGGGTGCCTGGACCGCGCCACCGACGACCCGCACGACGCTGGCGCCCTTCGCTCCCTGCTCGCTGGCCCGGGGGCTGCGGCCCTGGAGGTTGCCCGGGTAGTACGCCCACGGGTCGTCCCCGCTGCCGTCCAGCACGACCTGCCGCGTGTGGACGTGGCCGAGGGCCCAGTAGTCGATCCCCCGGTGCCGCAGGTCGTCGGTGCTGCACGGGGCGTAGTTCGCGTGCTCCCCGACCTCACCGACGTTGGTGTGCAGCACGGCCACGTGGAGCACGTCGAGGTCGGTGCGGTGGAAGCGCCGGGCGAGGTTGCGCTGCTCCGCGGTCTCGCCGTAGGAGACCCCCTGGACGACGGCGACCGGACGGTCGTCGCGCTCGACCACGACCGACTCGACGTCCTCGTGCCCGAACACGTGGACCTCGTCCGGCCAGTCGGTGACGAGCTGCCACCCGGTCACGAGGGGGTCGTGGTTGCCGTGGGCCACGAACGTGCAGATGCCGGCGTCGGCCAGCCGCCGGACGCCCTGCTCGAACCGCAGTTGCGCGCGCAACCCTCGTTCGGCCCCGTCGTACACGTCCCCGGCGAGCACGAGGAAGGCCGCGTCCCGTTGCAGCGTCAGGTCGACGAGCGCGTCGAAGGCGTCCAGCGAGGCGTCGCGCAGCCGTTGCGCGACGCGCTCGTCGACCCGGCCGACGCCCTCGAACCCGGTGTCGAGGTGCAGGTCGGCAGCGTGCACGAAGCACCACGCGTCGGCGTCGTCGCGCACCGCCACTCCCCCCTCGGGTCGCTCGTTGGGTCGCTGGTTGGTTCGCTGGTTGGTCGAACGGTCACGACCCTACGTCCTGCGTGTGACACGGCCCGTGAGCGGAGCCGGTCCGGGCCCCGCACGTAGCCTCTTGCGTCCACCTCCCGACCCCGGAGCCATCGTGCGCCTCGGCACCTCCGTGTCCGCCAAGCAGCCGCTCGCCGACGCTGACGCCGTCGGGGCGGAGCTCGTGCAGATCCACCTCTCCGCCCCGCGCAACTGGAAGGACCCGGTCGGTCGCGACGACGCCGACGAGCTGGCGGCGTCGGGCCGTGTCGCGTCGGTCCACGCGCCCTACCTGGTCAACCCGGCGTCGGCGACCGCCAGCGTGCGCGAGAAGTCGTGGCGCTGCCTCCAGGTCGAGCTCGACGCCTGCGTGACCGTCGCCGCCGGCGGCCTCGTCGTCCACGCCGGCCAGGCCGGGGTCGACGGCACGGTCGCGGAGGCGGTCGAGCGGTGGGTCGACGGGGTGGGCGTGCTCGCCGGCGGCGTGCCGCTGCTGCTGGAGAACACCGCCAGCGGCAACGCCGCGCCCGGCCGCCACCTCGACGACTGGATCGCGCTGGTCGAGGCCGTGCGCGCCGCCGCACGCGTGCCGGTCGGCGTCTGCCTCGACACGTGTCACGCCTTCGCGGGCGACCCCGCTGCCGCTGCCGACCCCACCGGGTGGGTGACCGAGGTCCGCGATCGGCTCGGCGGCATCGACCTGCTGCACGTCAACGACTCGGCCGTCGAGGCAGGGGGTGGCCGCGACAACCACGCGGCGCTCGGCGACGGCGAGATGGGCGATGCGCTGGCGGCGATGGTGGTGGCCGCGCAGGCACCGGCGGCACTGCTCGAGACCCCCGGCGACGACGAGCGCCGACGCCGCGACCTGGACTGGCTCCGCGACCTCACCGCCTGACGACCCAGCCGGCCCCTGCCACCCACTGACCGGGTGCAGTTCCGCCGCTCGACGGCCGAACCGGGTGCACCTCCAACGGCATGGCACCGAAAGCGCACCCGGTGAGCCGCGTGGGGCACCGAAAGCGCACCCGGTCCGGCGTCAGCGGTGGCCGAGGACCGGGCGCGGGACGTAGGGCGCCTCGAGCGCGGCGACGTCGTCGTCGCTGAGCTCGACGTCCAACGCCGCCACGGCGTCCTCGAGGTGGTCGAGCTTCGTGGCGCCGACGATCGGTGCGTCGACCGCCGGGTTGCGCAGCAGCCAGGCGAGCGCGACCTGGGCCCGGGTCACCCCGTGACCCTGCGCCACGGCGCCGACGGCCTCGACGACGCCGTCGGCCGCATCGTCGTAGAGGTGGCGGGTGAACTCGTCGAACGACGCCCGCGCCGTCTCGTCGCCGTCCGGCGGGCGGGCCAGCCGGCCCCGCGCCAGCGGGCTCCACGGCAGCACGCCGACGCCCATGTCCGCGCACTGCGGGAGCATCTCGCGCTCCTCCTCGCGGTACAGCAGGTTGTAGTGGTTCTGCATGGACACGAACGGCGTCCAGCCGTGCTCGGCCGCGACCCGCTGGGCCTTGGCGAACTGCCAGGCGTGCATCGACGACGCCCCGAGGTAGCGGACCTTGCCGTCGACGACGAGCTGGTGCAGTGCAGCCATCGTCTCCTCGATCGGTGTGTCGTGGTCCCACCGGTGGATCTGGTAGAGGTCGATGTAGTCGACGCCGAGCCGCCGCAGCGACGCGTCACAGGCGGCCAGGACCGCCTTGCGCGACAGGCCCCGGTGGTTGGGTGCGTCCGACCCGGTGCCGAAGAAGCACTTCGTCGCGATCACCACGTCCTCGCGGTCGGCGACCATCTCGCCGAGCAGGAGCCCGGTGACGCGCTCGCTGACGCCGTCGGAGTAGGTGTCGGCCGTGTCGAACGTGGTGATGCCGAGCTCGAGCGCACGGGCGACGAACGGGCGGGCCGCGTCGAGGTCCAGCACCCAGTCGCGCCACTGCGGGTCGCCGTACGACATCATCCCGAGCACGATCCGCGACACCTGGAGGCCGGTGTCGCCGAGGCGGGTCTGCATGCGCCACTCCAACATCGTCGTCGCCGCGGACCCTAGGGGCAGCGATTAGGTTCGGTCCTCCTCCGGGACGGGAGACCAGGCATGGCACAGCGCACCGCACTCGTCGTCGGCGCCGGCATCATGGGCGCGTCGACGGCCTGGGGCCTCCACGAGCGAGGCTGGTCGGTGACCCTGCTCGACGCCGGGCCGGTCCCCAACCCGCACGGCTCGTCGGGCGGCGTCCACCGCCTGATCCGGACCACGTACGGCGACATGGCCGGCTACACCCGGATGGCCGTCGAGGCCTACGACGCCTGGCAGGACGTGTGGACGACCATCGGCCGTGAGCTGTGGGCCCACACCGGGATGCTCGCGGTCGACACGCCCGACTCGGACTTCGCCGCGACCACACGGGCGGTGCTCGACGAGCTCGGCCACGACTACGAGCTGCTGGACGCCAGCCAGCTGCACCGCCGCTTCCCGCAGTTCCGGATCGACGACGACGCGACCGCGCTGTACAGCGACCAGGCCCACTTCCTGCGCGCCCGCGAGAGCGTCGGCGCCCTGACGTCGTGGCTGCACTACCACGGCATGGAGGTGCTGCCCGGCACGCGCGTGACGGCCGTCGACCCCGACGCCGGCACCGTGACGACCGCCGAGGGCGCGACCCACGGCGCCGACGTGGTCGTCGTCGCGGCCGGGCCGTGGACGTCCGACATCGACGGCATCGACGCACCGGCGCTGGTGCCGTCGCGGCAGGTGGTGCTGGACCTGCGCGTCCCCGACCACCTGCGCTCGGCGTGGGCCGACGGCCCGGGCTTCCTCGTGCCGCCGGCCTACGGCATCCCGCCACGCCAGGAGCTGCCGCTGAAGGTCGGCGACCACCAGTTCTCGCGGACCGGCCACCCGGACGACGACCGCACGCCGCGACCCGAGGAGGTCGAGGAGGTGTTCGAGGTCGCGGCCCGTGCGCTCGCCGACCTCAACGCCTACGACCTGCTCGACGCCCGGGTCTGCTACTACACCGTCCGTGACGACGAGCGGTTCGTGGTCGCGCCACGTGGCGAGCGGGCCGCGCTGCTGTGCGGCTTCTCGGGCCACGGCTTCAAGATGGGACCTGCCGTCGGCCGGCGGGTCGCGGCCGCGCTCGACGGCGCCACGCCGTGGGACGACGTCACCGCCTGGGCCGCGGGACGCTGACGGACCGATCGCCGGAAGCAACCGGCCGGGCCTGTGGTTGGCTGTCACGACCTGCCGCGCCCAGCCGCACCTCCGACACCGGACCCACAGATGGCACTCGTCCGACTCCTGGCCGCGACCGCGGTGACCGCCCTGGTCGCGACGGCGTGCGCCGGCGGCGCGACCAACCAGTTCGACGAGCTCACGCTGGACGACTGGGACGCGATCGAGCTCGCCGCCGAGGGGGACACCGTCAACTGGTGGCTCTTCGGCGGTGACGACCGGATCAACGCCTACATCGACGACCACGTGGTGCCGCTGGCCGACCAGCTCGGCATCACGGTGCAGCGCACGCCGATCGACGACACCGCGGACGCCGTGAACACCGTGCTGGCCACGGTCCGCGCCGGCGAGGAGGTCGGCACGGTCGACCTCATCTGGATCAACGGCGAGAACTTCGCCAACGGCGCCGAGGCGGACCTGTGGCGCGAGGGCTGGGCCACGGTGCTGCCGAACGCCGCGCTGGTCGACCCGGCGACGGTCGAGGAGGACTTCGGCGTCCCGGTCGCCGGCCGCGAGTCGCCGTGGAGCAGGGCGCTGTTCGTGTTCGCCCACGACGGCAGCCGCGTGGCCGACCCCCCGCGGTCGTTCGACGAGCTGCTGCGCTTCGCCCGCGCCAACCCCGGCCGCTTCACCTACCCCGCACCGCCGGACTTCACCGGATCGGCGTTCGTCCGGCAGGTCGTGGCCGCGATGGGCGAGGACGAGGCGTTCGCGTGGCTCGCCGAGCTCCAGCCGCTGCTGTGGGAGGAGGGCCGCACCTTCCCCGCCGACGAGGCCGAGCTCAACGAGCTGTTCGCCAACGGCGAGGTCGACGTCGCCATGAGCTACGACCCCGCGTTCGTGCAGAGCGCGGTCGCCCAGGGCCGGTTCCCCGCGACGGTGCGACCGTTCGTCCTGGAGGAGGGGACGCTGCAGAACACGTCCTACGTGGCGATGCCGGTCACCGCCCCGAACCCGGCCGCCGCCATGGTGCTCGCCAACCTCCTGCTGGACCCACACCTGCAGGCCACGAAGGCGGACCCCGAGGTCCTCGGCGTGCCCACGGTGCTCGACCTCGAACGGCTCGCCGACGACGAGCGCGCGCTGTTCGAGACGGCCACCGGGTCGCCCTACCTGCTGACCGACTACGGCACGCTCGTCGACGAGCTCCCGGCGGACCGTGTCGAGACGATCGAGCAGCGCTGGATCGACGAGCTGCGCGGCTCGTGAGCGACCGCGCAGGGCTCTCGCTGGTCGGCGTCGGGGCGTCGCCCGGCGGCACGCCCGTGCTCGGTGGCGTGGACCTGGACGTGCCGACGGGCACCTGCACCGCGGTGCTCGGGGCGTCCGGCGCCGGCAAGACGACGCTGCTGCGTGTGGTCGCGGGGCTCGAGCCCGCCACGGCCGGCCGCGTCCACGTGGCCGGCCGGGACGTCACCGCGCTCCCGGCCCACCGGCGCCGCGTCGGTGTGGTCTTCCAGGAACCACGACTCTTCCCGCACCGGACCGTCCGCGACAACGTCGCGTTCGGCCTGGAGGTCGCAGGCGTCGGGGCCGACGAGCGCCGTGACCGCGCCGAGACGCTGCTGGACCGCGTGGGACTGGCCGGGACCGGCGACCGCACGGTCGAGGGACTCTCCGGCGGCGAGCAGCAGCGGATCAACCTGGCGCGCGCCCTCGCGGTCGACCCGGACCTCCTGCTGCTGGACGAACCGCTGTCCTCGGTCGACCCCGAGCGTCGCGACGACCTGCGGACGGTGATCGCAGAGACCACGGCGGGGATGACACGCGTGCACGTCACGCACGACCGCGCCGAGGCCGCCGAGGTCGGTGACCACGTCGCGGTGCTGCTGCGTGGCGCGATCGCGCAGCACGACCCCGCCCGGACGGTCTTCGAGGCACCCCGCACGGCCGGCGTCGCGGCGCTGCTCGGCGCGACCGTCCTGCACGGCGAGGTGCGCGACGGGATGCTGCACCTCGCCGGCGGTGCGGTGCCGCTCGACGGACCCGACGGCCGCGCGGCGGTCGCGGTCCGGCCCGAGTCCGTCCGCCTGGGCGACGGTCCGCTGCGGGGCACGGTGGTACGCAGCACGTACCGGGGCGCGACGCAGCGCGTCGTCGTGGACCTCGGCGACGGCGGCGACCTCGCCGTGGACGTCGGCGCCGACACGACGTACGCCACCGGCGCGACGATCGACCTCGACCTCGTCCGACCCCACCGACTCGACGACGGAGCCACGACATGACCGAACCGCAGGACCTCGTGATCATCGGTGGCGGCACCGCCGGGCTCGTCGCCGGCGTCGGCGCCGCCGGTGTGGGCGCCCGCGTGACCCTCGTCGAGGCGGACCGCACCGGCGGCGACTGCCTGTGGACCGGGTGCGTGCCGTCGAAGGCCCTGCTGTCGGCCGCCCGGGCCGTGCACAGCGCCCGCACGGCCGACCGGTTCGGCCTCGGCACGGCCGAGCTCGACGTGGACCTCGGCGCCGTGATGGACACGGTCCGGCAGCGGCAGGACACCATCGCCCCGCACGACTCCCCCGAGCGGCTCGAGCGCGAGGGCGTGACCGTGCTCGCGGGGCGTGGCAGTCTCGCCGGTCGCGGCCGCGTGCGGGTGGCGCTTGACGGCGGCGGCACCACGGAGCTGACGACGCGGCGCGTCCTCGTCGCCACCGGCTCGACGCCGGCACTGCCGCCCGTGGAGGGACTGGCCGACGCGGCGCCGCTGACCTCCGACACGGTGTGGGACCTGCGCGAGCTCCCGGACCGGCTCGTGGTGCTGGGGGGCGGCCCGATCGGCTGCGAGCTCGGGCAGGCGTTCGCGCGGCTCGGCAGCGAGGTCACGATCGTCGAGATGGAGGACCGGCTGGTCCCGCGCGAGGAGCCCGAGGCCGGCGCGGTGCTGCGCAGCGTGCTGCGCGGCGAGGGCGTGAGCGTCCGCGTCGGCACCCGCGCCGTGCGCGTCGACGACACCCCCGGCGGACCCGTGCTGGAGGTCGAGACGACCGACGACCGGCACCAGACCACCCGGATCCCGTTCGACCGCATCCTCGTCGCGACCGGTCGCCGGCCCACGACACGCGACCTCGGACTCGAGGAGAACGGCGTCGCGCTGCGCCGCAGCGGGCACGTCGTGGTGGACGCGACGATGCGCACGACGGCCGACTGGGTCCTCGCAGCGGGCGACGTCACCGGCGAGCTGCCGTTCACGCACGCCGCGGGTGCGCAGGGTGGGCTCGTGGTGACGAACGCACTGTTCGGCCTGCGACGGTCGTTCGACGCGTCGGTCGTGCCGTGGGCGACGTTCACCGAGCCGGAGATCGGCCGGATCGGCCTGACCGAGGCGGAGGCCGTCGCCGAGCACGGTGCGGACGCCGTGACCGTCGCCAGCTTCGACAACGCGCGGGTCGACCGGGCGATCGCCGCCGGCGCCACCGAGGGCTTCGCCAAGGTGGTCGCGGGCCCGCGGGACAAGGTCGTGGGTGCCACCGTGGTCAGTGACCGCGGGGGCGACGTCATCGCGGCCCTGACCGCATGGGTCACGCAGGGTGCGACGCTGTCGGACGTCGGCCAGACCACGATCGCGTACCCGACCTTCGCCGAGGCGCCCGGCAAGGCGGCGGGCGAGGTCCTCCGCGACCGCTTCCTGTCACCCCGGACGCGACGACTGACCGTGCCGACGCTGGCCGCCGCGCGGCTGGTCAGTCGACCGTGGCGGCAGTGACGTCAGTCGCCGAGCACCCGCCAGCCGAACCGGACGCGCTGGCCGACCGTGACGAGCACCATCGCGGCGAACACCCACACGGCGGCGGGCACGAGCGCCGGTCGCAGCGCCGCCAGCAGGGCGAACAGCGCGTGGGCGGTGATCGTCTCGGTGCCCTCGGTCAGGCCACGGACGAACTGGAGGCTGCGCTCGCCCTCGACGACCTGGCGGGCCTGCTTCTCGGCGAGCCCCGAGATGGCCAGGAACGCGCTGCCGTTGAGGTAGTAGGTGACCAGCAGCGCGGCACACGCCACCCGCGCCTCCGGCAGGCCGATCGCGAGGCCGAGCACGAACGCCCCGTACCCGGCGAAGTCGGCCATGATGTCGAGGAACCCACCGTGGTCGCTCGCGGCACCCTGACGGCGCGCCAGCAGCCCGTCCATCCCGTCGGGGACCCGGCCGACGAGCCACAGGGCCAGGGCCCACCACCACGCACCGAGGCCGGCCGCCACCGCGGCACCGAGGCCGAGGGCGAGCCCGAGCGCGGTCAGGTGGAGCGGGCGCAGCCCCGCGTCGTCGGCCACCCGGACCAACGGCTGCAGCGCGCGGCCGAGCACACCTCGGACCGCGTCGTCGAGCACCATCGCCACACCCCTCCCGGCCGACAGTGTCGCAGACCGGTGGTGGCGGCATGACCAGGTTCCGCGCCGTCCTGCCCGCACTGGTCGTGACCGGTGTCCTGTTCGGCGGGGCACTCGCCGGTGCGCTGCGCACGTCGGTCGCACCACTCCCCGGCCGACCGCCGTCGTCCGCGGCGTGGGCACGTGTCCTCGGCGACCCCCGCTTCCTCGAGTCGCTGCTCGTCACGCTCGCACTGGCGACGGTCACGACGGTGGTGGCGGTCCTGCTCGCCCTCCCGACCGCTGCGCTGCTGCGCGGCCGTCGTGCCGTGCAGACGCTCGTGACCCTGCCAGTCCTGGTGCCCCACCTGCTCATGGCCGTCGTCGTGGTCCTGTGGCTGGGGCCCGGCGGCCTCGTCGACCGGGTCGTCGCCGACCTGCCACAGGTCGTGCGGGCACCGTCCGGCGTCGGTGTCGTGCTCGTCTACCTCCTCAAGGAGGTCCCGTTCCTCGTCCTGCTCCTGCTCGCCGTCTGGGACGACGACGTCGACCGGCGGGTCGAGGTCGCCGCGACGCTCGGGGTCGGTCCGGTCCGTGCGCTGCGGACGGTGGTCTGGCCCGCCGTCCGGGCCCCCCTGGTGCTCGGGGCAGCCGTCGTGGCCGCGTTCGTGCTCGGCTTCCTCCAGGTCCCGGCGGTCGTCGGTGCCAACGATCCGGTGCTGCTGCCCGTCTACGCGGTCGACGCGACCCGCGTCCGCGGCCTCGAGGGCCAGGCCGACGCCGCTGTCGCGCTGCTGGTCGCCAGTGGCATCGCGCTCGTGCTCGCGACGGCCGCGGGCCTGCTCGCCCGGCGCCTCGACGGGGTGCGACGATGAGGTGGCGGGCGACCGGACGAGCCCTCGCCGCGGCCGCGGCGGCGGTGACCGTGCTGCCGTTGCTCGCGCTGCCGGTGCGGGCGTTCGCCGACGTGTGGCGCGCACCGGCGCTGCTGCCCCAGCAGTGGGGGACCCGCGGCCTCGAGGTGGTGCTGGCACCCGGCACGAACACCACGGTCGCGATCGGCAACTCGCTGGTGGTGGCCGTCGTGACCACGCTCGTCGCCCTGCTCCTGGCGTGGCCGGCCGCACGGTGGCTGGCGACCGCCGACGCCCGTCGCCGGACCCCCGTGCTGGTCGTGCTCGCGCTGCCCCTGCTGGTGCCGCCGCTCGCGATCGGCAGCGGCCTGGCGGAGTGGTTCCTCCGGCTGGGTCTCAGCACCACCCGCGTCGGCCTGGTCCTGGCGCACCTCGTGGCGGTGCTGCCCTACGTGGTCGTCGTCCTCGCGCCCGGCTTCACCCCGGCGGTGCGGCGGGCGGAGGAGGCGGCCCGCACGCTCGGGGCCGACCGGTGGCAGCTGCTGCGCAAGGTCTCGCTGCCGCTGCTCGCGCCGAGCGTCGGCGTCGCGAGCCTGCTCGGCGGCCTCGTCAGCTGGAGCCAGTACGGCTCGTCGCTGGGTGTCGGCCGCGGCATCCCGATGCTGCCGCTCGTGCTCGAGCCGTTCGTGGGCCGTGACCCCCAGGTGGCCGCGACCCTCGCACTGGTCTTCCTCGTGCCGGCCGTGCTCGCGCTGGTCGCGGTGACCCGCCGCACGGCCGGGAGCGGCGTCGGTCGCTGACGTCGCCGCCCTTCGTGGTGTCCTGGCGCCGGGTGCGGGTGGCACCGCGCGCCGGATGGGCGTGCTCCCCGCGAGTGCCTACCGTGTCCCGGCCGGACAGGAGGCACGAGTGGACGTCGGGGACGTCCTCGCAGGGCGGTACGAGCTGCTCGACGAGGTCGGCGTCGGAGGGTTCGGTCGCGTGCTGCGTGCACGCGACCGCACGCTGGACCGCGTGGTCGCCGTCAAGCTGCTGGCCCCCCACCTGCTCGGCGACGAGGAGGCCGTCGCGGCCCTGCGCGACGAGGCCCGCCGCGCCGCGGCGGTCCGGCACGGCAACGTCGTCCAGGTGCTCGACGCGGTGCTCGACGACACCGACCAGCCGGCGATCGTGATGGAGTACGTGGACGGCCCGTCGCTGGCCGCGGTCGCCGGTGGTGACGGCCTGCCGGTGGACCAGGCGCTTGCGATCATCGGCGCCGTGGGCGACGGGCTCGGGGCCGTGCACGCCGCCGGACTGGTGCACCGTGACGTGACCCCGGGCAACGTGCTGCTGGACGACGGCGTCCCCCGCCTGACCGACTTCGGCATCGCGCGGACCGCGGCCGCGACCGCCACGCAGACCGTGCGCGGCTCGGTCTCCTACCTCGCGCCCGAGCAGGCGAGCGGTCGCACGGTCGGTCCCCCGGCGGACGTGTACGCGCTCGGCTGCCTCGCCATGACGCTGCTGACCGGCACACCGCCGTTCGTCGCAGACGACCCGGTCGGGGTCGTCCACCAGCACCGCACGGCGACGCCACCAGCGGTCAGCAGCCGCCGACCGGACGTCCCGACCGACGTCGACGCGGCGATCGCCGACGCACTGCGCAAGGACCCCGACGAGCGCCCGACGCTGCCGACGCTGCTGCGCCGGTTGGCCCGGGGCGCGACCGGACACGCCGCCCCCCTGGCGGCCGCCCCGACCGCCGTCATCGACCGGGACGCGACGACCGTCCTCGACAGGGACGCGACGAGCGTCGTGGACGACGACGCGACGACCCGGGCCATCGCGGACGAGCCGCCGCGTCGCTCGGGTCGAACTGCGCTGGCCGTGCTCGCCGTCGCCGTGATCGCCGCTGCTGCGGCCGCGACGGTCGCCCTCGCGCCCGATGACACGCCGGCGGTCGCTGCCTCACCGGCTCCCGTGGCCAGCCCCTCGCCGTCACCGAGCCCCTCCCCCAGCCCGTCACCGTCACCCAGCCCCTCACCGAGCCCGTCACCGCTGCCCCCCGAGCAGGTGGCCGCGGCCGAACTGCAGGCGCTGCGCGCCCTGTTCGTCGACCTGCGCGGGCAGGACGCGCTGTCCACCGACGCGCTCGAGAAGCTCGACGAGCGCGCGGCCAAGGCCGCTGAGGAGTTGCGCGACGGCCAGCCGCAGCAGGCCGCGAAGGAGCTGCGCGAGCTCCGTCGCGAACTGGGCGACCGGGTCGACAAGGAGGAGGTGACGCGGGAGGCCGAGGCGGCGATCCTCGACCAGCTGCTCGTCGTCGAGGCCGCCGTCGACCGCGTCCCCCGCGGCAACAGCGACGACTAGCTCTCGTCCTCGTCGGACCGCATGCGCCGGTCGACCAGGGGCGCACCGACCGCGAGGATCACGAGCAGCGCCACCGCCCCGAGGAACGTCGGCGACGTCGGGTCGTCGAACGTCCCGCCCAGCGCGGCGAACGCGAAGGTGCCCGGCACGATGCCGACGGCGGTGCCGACGACGAAGTCGCGCAGCGTGACGCCGGTGACGCCCGCGACGGGGTTGAGGAGGTTGAACGGCAGCAGCGGCACGAGTCGGACGTAGAGCACGGCGAGCAGCCCACGGTCGTGGAGCCAGCCGTCGACCCGGTCGAAGCGGTCACCCGTCAGCCGGGCGACCGCCTCGCGACCGAGGCGACGGCCCCACAGGAACGCACCCGTGGCCCCAGCCGTCGCACCGACGACGACCAGGGCGGTGCCGAGCCACGGCCCGAACAGCACGCCGGCCGCGATCGTCAGTGGCGACCCCGGGACGAGCAGCATCGTCAGCACGGCGTACGCCAGCACGAACAGCACCGGGCCCCACGTGCCGGCGCGATCGACCGTGTCGCGGATCAGGTCGAGCGCCTCGTCGACGCGGCCGCCTGCCGCCAGCAGGGCGCCCCCGATGCCGACGACGAGCAGCGCGAACAGCCCGATGCGCAGCCATGCACGCCAGCGATCGGCTGCGGGGTCGGCCAGCGTGTCGGACACGCGCTGCCTCCGGTGGTGGTCGGCGGTCGGCGTTCGTGCCCACAACGCCGACGGTCGGGTCCACAATCCCGACCCGGTGCGCCACGCCGCATACCTTCCCGGGGGCATGCGCCCGTAGCTCAGCCCGGACAGAGCAGCGGCCTTCTAATCCGCCGGTCACAGGTTCGAATCCTGTCGGGCGCGCCAGCACCACCGGCGTGCCCACACCACCTCCAGCCCATCCGCACGTCAGCGGCCGATCGGACGGCAGGTCCGCGACCGCGAGCCGGGCGCCGCGAGCATCCGGGCCCGGAACTGCAGGAATCCGTAGACGACGGCCCGTCCCGTGTCGACCACGGGCCACGCGTCCGGCACGGACGAGCTAGTCCCCGAGCACGCATGCACGCCGGTTCCGGCATCGAGGGACAGCTGTCCCACACATCGGTCCCCCTCTGCCGGCGACTGTTCAGGTGACCCCGCGGCCACCACGGCCCACCCCACCGGAACGACAGGAGCGCGCGATGCAGACCCCCCGAGCAAGCAGCACCTCGACCGCGGCGACGACAGCCGTCGGGACCGGCCTCTCGCTGGGGCGTCGGACCCTGGGCGTCGGACTCGCAGCCACGGTCCTCGCCGCTGGTGCGTACGCCTACACCGCCGGCAACACCGTCGAGGCCAGCCGGGTCGGTGACGGTGCGGGAGCGATCTCGGGCTACCAGGTGACCGGCGTCCAGTACACGCTGGACGCGACGGACCCGAGCCTGATCGACAAGGTGCAGTTCACCCTCGACGCACCGGCCAGCACGGTCAAGGCCGACACCGACAACGGGTCGGGGTACGTCGACTGCACGAGCATCGGCGGCAACGACTGGGAGTGCGACTTCACCACCAACCCGGCTGTCGCCGGCGCCGGGAGCCTCGCGGTCGTGGCCGCCAGCTGAGATGGCGCGCCCCCTCCGCCTCGTCGTCGAACTGGTGAGTGCCCTCCTCGGCCTCGGCCTGCTCGCAGCGGTCGTGCTGACACTCACCGGTTCGATGGCGTGGGCCGTGACCACGGGCGTGTCGATGCAGCCCACCTTCGACGGCGGTGACGTGGCGGTCGTACGGCCCGCTCCCCGCTACGAGATCGGTGACGTCGTCGCGGCACGCAACCCCGACCTCAACGGCAGGATCGTCCTGCACCGTGTCGTCGACCGCGTCGACGGACGACTGGTCACCAAGGGCGACAACAACGACTGGGTCGACTCCCACCGGCCCAGGACCGAGGACGTCATCGGCGCGGTCTGGCTCCACCTCCCGGGCCTCGGACGGGTCCTCTCGCTGCTGTTCCGCCCGGAGGTCGCAGCGGCCACCGTGTTCCTCGGCACCGTGCTCGTGCTCGGTGCGGGCACCCGTCCCGGCGCGGTGCCCGAGGGGACGGTCTGACCCATGCCTCGACGCCTGCTGGCCACGCTGCTGTCGCTGCCCCTGCTCGCGTCGGCACAGCCCGCGTTCGCGGGGCAGTCCGCCGTCCCGACCTCGCACGCCGGCGTCGTGACGGTCCCGGTGACCGCCGTCCAGCTGGCACCGCCTGCCTGTGCCGGACTGCCGCTCGCCACCGTGGTGACGGTCGGCACGACCGACACGGCAGCCGGCAACGGGGGCCCGAACGGGGGCGGCACCGGCAGGCCCGGCGGCGGCAACGGCGGTGGAGGCGCGACGACCACGACGATCCGGGGCACGAACGGCAGCGACCTCGTGCTCGGTACCCCGGGCGACGACGTCCTCGACGGGCGCCGCGGGGACGACTGCCTCGTCGGTGGTGGTGGCGACGACACCGTCGACGGCGGCCAGGACACCGACGTCTGCCTGCCCGGTACCGACCCCGGCGACACCGTCACCAGGTGCGAGGACGTCAGCTGACCCCGTGGCCTCGCGGTCCGGGCGTCAGGTGCCGAGCCAGGCGTCGATCGCGTCCTCGCTGTCGAGGACGACGCCGCCGAGCTGCTCCTGCGCGGCGGCGAGCAGGTCACGGTCACGGGACCGCAGCTGCCACCCGAACTCGCGGTCCGGATCGGTCGGGACCAGCAGCAGCTGGTCGTCGTCGCGCAGGTTGTCGCGGGCCGCCTCGATGCTGGCGCGCAGCTCGTCGCCGCCGCCGCCCACGCCCAGCACGACGCGACCGTCGGTCGTGGGGTCACCGCAGCTGCCGACGAACGGTTCGAGCGTCACGTTGAGCTCGGTGCCGCACCACGCCTCACCCCCGGCGGCGGCGAACAGGTCCTCGACGTCGTCGAAGTTGGGCTCGAGGTCGAGGCAGGCCGCGAGCAGGGCCGCCAGCAGCACGACGACGAACAGGACGCGACGCACGGACACCTCGGTGTGGGGGGCCGTCAGTGTGCCGCGGCTCGCCGCTGCTGCTCGGCACGCTCGCGCTCGGCGGTGATCACCGCGCGCGCCTCCCAGGGCAGGACGTCCCCCGCGGCGATGCGTCGGGCGTTCGCGAGCACGTCCGGGTCACGGGACCCGTACAGCTCGCTGCAGACGGCGTGGTACTCCCGCGCCAGCTCGACGGCGTCGGCGTGCAGGACACGCACGGCCTCGCGCGCCGGCAGCGGGTCCGCCGGCTGCTGCGACTCCCAGGCGACCAGCCGTCGGGCCAGCTCGTCCGCGTCACCGACGCGGTGCCGCAGACGTCGCTTGGTCCGCCAGGGCACCGACGGGTCGTGCAGCGTTGCGAGGTTGCGACGGTCCTCGTCGGCGTCGGCAGCGCCGTAGCTCGCTGGGAGCACCGCTCCCGTGCGGTCGGCGGCGGTGGTGTCCTCCACGGGCAGCTCCTCCACGACGGCTGCCCCGACCGTACGACCACGACCGGTCACGGCCGCGGAAGCGCGACGGGTCTCACTCGGCCAGCGGCGACAGCGGACGCGGGTCGTCCTCACCGTGCAGGTAGACCTGCGCGGTGTCCCGGTCGTCGGGCAGTTCGCGGACCTCGATGCCCTCGACGACGGCACTGTCGAGGTCGACCGAGCCGCCCAGGCGCAGGACGTGGTCCATCACCTCGTCGAGGAGCTCGCCGGACACCTCCAGCACACGCACCTCGTGGGCACCGAAGCGCGAGCGCGCATCGGTGATCAGCTGGCTGACGACGGTCATCCCGGTGGCTTCCATGCCTCCGACGGTAACGCGTCGCCGCAGGAGCGGACTCAGCCGTGGACGATGTCGTGGAGATGGGGGTCCAGGTCGGCCCACAGCGCATCGATGTCGAGGTAGTGCCCGTCGTCCGGCAGGCGTGTCGCCGCCGCCGCGACGTCGGCCGACCAGGCGTCGTCGACGGCCACCTCGGCGGCGCCCTGCACCTCACCCGACGTGGCGGGCCAGTCGAGGGCGTCCATCAGGTCGGCACGGACGGTTGCGCGGTCCTCGGGCTGCATCGTGTCTCCACTGGGTTGGTCGCGCAGCACGTGCCACGGGCAGCGCGAGCACACCCGACCGTTCGACGGCCGGGCTCAGCCGGCGTTGCGGACCGCCGTCACCGAGCTGGGCAACGTCACCCAGAAGCGGGCGCCACCACCGGGACGCTCGTCGACCCAGGCGCGGCCACCGTGGAGCTCGGCGAGGCGGCGCACGAGGTCGAGCCCCACGCCCGTGCCCGGCGACGGGTGCGCGTCGTCCCCGCGGACGAACGCCCCGAAGATCGCGCGCCGCTGGTCCTCGGGGACGCCCGGGCCGGCGTCGCTGACGATCAGCTGCGCACCCGTCGCGTCACGGCGCACGTCCACCCACACGGGGGTGCCCGCCGGCGTGTACTTCACCGCGTTGCGGACGAGGTTCTCGACGATCCGGGCGAGGTGACCGCGGTCGACGTAGGCGACGACGGACTCCGTCGACACCCGCACCGGGTGGGTGCTCGCGGCGATCGCGTTGACGGTCTCGGTCACCTCGCTGGTCACGTCGACCTCCTCACGGTTCGGCTCGATCACACCGCGTTGGAGCCGGTCGATGTCGAGCAGGTCCAGCAGCATCTGGTCCAGACGGCGCCCCTGCACGGCCATCCGCTCGAGCAACAGGGTCGTCTGGTCCAGGGACAGGTCCTCGTGGCGCTGGGCGAGCGTCAGGACGCCGCCCAGGACGACGGCGAGCGGGGTCCGCAGGTCGTGCGAGACGGCGGTGAGGAACGCCGTCTTCATCTCGTCGAGCTCCTCGAGCCGGGCCAGCGTCTCGTGCATCTGGGACGTCTCGAACGAGATCACGGCGGCGCGGCACATGCCCTCGAAGAGCTCGAGGTCGTTGCGGGTGAAGGGGCGGCCGGCGGCGCGGTCGCGCAGCACGCGCAGGCGCACGACGTCGCCGTCGGGGACGGCGACGCGGATCGACATGCCCCAGCCGACCACCGCCCGACCGAGCAGGCCCGGTGGCAGCAGTTGCGCCGCCTCGCCGTCCTCGGCCTCCCCGCGCAGGATGTCGGCGGCGTCGTCGGTGGTGCCGACGGTGAAGCGCACGGGCGACCCACCGGTCTGCGACAGGCGGTGCAGCTCGGCGCCGACGGCGTCGAAGTGACCGGCGATCTCGTGGACCATGACCTGCAGTGCCTCGACCGGCCCGTCGGCGGCGTGCACCGTCCGGGTGGTGTCGATCGCCCTGCGCAGGCCGAGGGCGCGCGCGTGCTCGCGGGAGTAGGCGGCGGCGATCCCGAGCGTCAGCGCCAGCGGCAGCAGTGGCAGCCACCAGTCGCCGCCACGCAGGGCCTGCTCGGCGACGAGCGCGCCGGTCGCACCGGCAGCGGCTGCGACCCCGAGGTTGGCACCGACCAGCCCGACCGTCGACTCCAGCGCTCCCTCGCCCTCGTCGACGACGGCGACGAGCAGGACCACGAGCGCAGACGCCACCGCGCCGGCGGTGGTCGCGATGACCGTCGCCCCGAGGACGACCGTGCCGGGGCTGCTGCCCACCAGCAGCTGCAGCAGCAGCGCGGCCAGGACCGTGTGGACCGTGACCAGGGCGAGGTTCACGAGCAGGTGGAGGCCGCGCTGCCGGTGCACGAGCAGCAGGTGCAGCATCGACCCGAGCACGACGGCCAGGACCAGCTCGTCGGCCGGCAGGAGCCAGACACCGGCCCCGATCACGGCGTCGACCGCGGTCACGTCCAGGCCGTTGCGCCCGAAGCGCACACGGACGGGCACGGCCGTCGCGACCCACGCGGCGGCGGAGATCACGACCCAGCCGACAGCCGCCGCGTCGCGTCCCAGCGGCACGTCGATCGGGAGCAGCATCGCACCAGCGACGCCGAGCACGATGAGGACGGACGCCACGATCCGGACCAGGCGCGCGCGAACGGGTGCCTCGTCGAGCTGGACGCGGTTGTGCAGGTCGAGCTGCGTGCTAGCCATCGTGGTGCCGTCCCCTCGCGGCGGTCACCACCGGGGTGCCCTCGGTGACCCGGTCGCGACCGCTGCGCTTGGACCGGTAGAGCGCCTTGTCGGCCGCCTCGATGACCGTCGCCGGCGCCGCCGCCGCCGTGACCTGGACGATGCCGAACGAGGCCGTCACCGGGACCGGTGTGCCGGCATTGGCGATCGCAGCCCGGAACCGCTCGGCGATGAGGCCGGGCGAGACGCTCGAGACCGTGGGCATCACGACCGCGAACTCCTCGCCGCCGAAGCGCGCCACCGTGTCGTAGGGCCGGGCCTGCTTGAGCAGGGCCTGCGCGACGCCGATGAGGACGGCGTCCCCGGTCTGGTGGCCGTGCTGGTCGTTGACGTCCTTGAAGTGGTCGAGGTCGCACAGCAGCAGCAGGAACTCGCTCCCCTGCCGCTCGACGCGGGCGAGCTCGGCCGCCATGCGACGGTCGAAGGCACCACGGTTGGCGACGCCGGTCAGCCCGTCCGTCTCGGCCATGGCGACGAGCTTGCCGTGCAGGCGTGCGTTGTCGAGTGCCAGTGCACCCTGGGCCGCGAACCGCTCGATGGTCATGACGACGCGGCGCTCCATGCGCTCCACGAGGGAGCCCGCGAACTCGACCACGAGCACGCCGTCGACGTCGTCGCTGCTGGCCAGTGGGATCAGGACCAGGCGCTCGGCCCCGGGGAACTGCGCCGACAGCCACTCGTCGTCCTCGCCGAGGCCGGTCTGCAGCACGGTCGTGTGCCGCTCGGTGACCTCGGACAGCAGCCCGGTCACGGCACCGGCGGCAGCGACCGGGGCCAGACCGTGCCCCGCCAGCGGCAGCGGGTCGCCGTCGCGCAGCGAGATCACGCCCGCGCGGCGGGCGTCGAACGTCGTGACGACGTGGTCGACCAGCACGGCTGCGACGCCGTGGACGTCACTGACCCGCTCGAGCGCGTTCGACATGTGGGCGAGCGCGTCGAGGTCATGGCGACGACGGAGGATCTCACGTTCGTTGACCGCCGAGGCCGAGGCCGTGACCAGCGTGACGACCCAGAGCAGACCGAGGTGGACCACCAGTGCGAGGGCCGGGTCGTCCACCGACGGCTCGGCGAGCCAGCCGATGTCGATCGCCTCGGCCACGACGAGGGCCAGCAGCGAGTGCCAGATCGCCAGCTTCACACCGGTGCGGTGCGACGCGACGAGCGTGACGATGACAAGGTGCAGCAGCACGAGGTGGCGCACGGGGCTCCCGAGGCCGCCGGTGACGTGCACGAGCATCGCGAACAACAGCCCGTCGGCGAGCAGGATGACCCCGAACAGCCAGCGGCCGCCGTCGCCCCCACGCTGCCGCACGCTGATGGCGGTGAGGCCGGCGAGCAGCACGGCCACGGCGCCCGGGACGGCGACCGCGGCGCGGTCGCCCTCGGCGACACCCAGCGTCTGCAGCAGCAGCACCAGCAGCACGGCCGCGACGCGGTACCGCTGCAGGTAGCGCAGGCGCTGCGCGAGCGGGACGAGGTCCCGGCGCTGCCACGTGCGCGTGGTCTCGGCGACGTCCGACATCAGCGCCTCCCCGCCTCGACGAGGCGTCGTGCCGGGGCATCGTGCCGCTTCGCCGACCGCCCGTCACGGAATTCGTGGGGCTCCTCGTGGACCGCGGCGAGCGCCAGCTTCGGGTCGCGGCGGTCGATGCGGTCCTGGATGCCGAGGAACAGCACGGCCGCGACCGACAGCAGCAGCAGCGGCAGCAGCGCGTCCCGGGCGAACGACAGGGCCAACAGGGTGAGGCGCGGCGCCAGGAGGCCACCGACCGGTTGCGCCGTCGCGACCCACAGGAAGTCCACGCGGGCACGGGCGCCCTGCAGCGCATCGACGACGTCCTCCTCCGGCAGCAGGACCGTGAAGCGGTAGGACGCGGCCTCGTCGCCGGACGGCTGCCAGCTGGCCCACCCTGCGGCGGTCGGGGGGGCCGTCAGGTCGAGCAGCCGTCCGTCGGCGATCTCGACCGACGGCACGAAGCCGGCGCAGTCGTCGCCCACACCGGGGGCACCGCGCTCGACGCGCAGCACGAGCCGGTCGAGCAGCAGGCTCGACCCTTCCGCGGCATCCAGCCGCAGCGCGACCGTGTCGAGCTGGACGTCACCCTCGTGCCTGATCTCGATGCACGACGACTGCGCCACACCCGGCTCGAGGTGCACGTCGGGGAACATCGGCCGGACGCGGCCGGGCGAGAGCTCGACGCCGCCGGAGGTCACCTGACCGGTCGCGGTGTCGACGGTGACGATGCGCTCGCCGGGCGGGGTCGTGAGGCCGACCGTGCCCCGCATGACGAGGCCGGCCACCAGCAGCAGTGCCGCGACGGCGCCGACGACGTGCAGCACGCGACGGTCCCTGCGCGGCAGCGGGGCCGGCGGGCTCACCTGTCGTGGTTGCCACATCGCCATCAGCGCACCTCGCCGACGGGGGTGGTCACCGTGGTCACGGACCCCATGTGACCTCCAACCTCGGACCCTCTGCGTCCGGGTAGGGCCGGGACTCGAGCGAGTGGAAGCGGTTCTCGCTGCTGGTGCTCTCGTCCTCGACGCTGTCGCGCAGCTGCAGGCCCGTGTTGCCCAGCGTGTACAGCTCCTGGACCGGCCCGAGGACGTCGATGGGCGTCGGCCCGTTGCCCGTCGACGGTCCGGAACCGAGAGCACCGCTGGTCGCGGGCTGCGTCGCCCAGGTCACGGTCGCCGGGTCGACGGCCGCGCTGGCCCGCTGCGCGAGGATCGTCCGACCTGTCTTGGAGGTCCGCGTCGTGAGGTGGAGCGTCGCCCCCGAGAGCGAACAGCCGTCGGGGATGATGGGCAGGGCCACCGTGAGGTAGCTCCGCTTGTTCTTGCCCAGGTCGGAGCGGACGTCGAGCTCGTTGTTGCCCGAGAAGTTGTTGGTCGGGTTGTCCTGCTCGACGCGCGCGTCGGCGATGACGTGCTGTGTCGAGGACCCGGGACCGGGACAGACCCCGGCGGTCGGCGTGGTCAGCTCGAGGCGCGACGGCTGTGCGGCGGTGTCGTAGGCGAACCAGAGGTCGTCGTCGAACGTCATCGAGTACGTCACCACCTCGAGGACCCGGCCCGCGGGCACGACGGCGGAGATCGTCCCGAACCCGGTGGTGCGCTCGACGAACGTGGTCGAGCCGGCCTGCCAGTCGCTGGCGGTCACGTCCTGTCGTGCGAGCTCGACGCAGTCGCTGCCGCTGGCGTTGCAGTGCCGCAGGTGCCACGTCACCGTGCCGCCCTTGCCCTGCGCGAACGCCTTGACGGCCGAGTGGAAGACGATCTGGGCCGAGGCGATGGGCGTGTCGGCCGGTGCCGTGTACCGCCAGCGCTGGATCTTGTTGCGGTCGCCGTCGAACAGCCCGTTGGCGCCCTTCTTCAGTCGCAGGCCCGCATCGCCGTCGGCGTTGGTGTCGTAGTTCGGCAGCGTCGTCTGGGTCGGGACCTCGGTCCGCATCGGCTGGAACTCCTGGTCCGTGGTGTCCTGCCCCTCCGGGTCGTTGTGCAGGTACAGCGTCAGGTCGTCGGTCGGGAAGGCACTCGAGGCCGTGAAGGTGCTGCCGGTGTTGTCCGCGGCCGCGCTGAACGTCGCGGCGGAGCGGCCGACGGCCGATGCGCCCACCGCGACGACCATGGCGATCGCGATGATCCCGCGGCCGCCGAGGCCGAGCGGCACCACGGCGGTGACGGCCCGGACCGAGCGGACGGCGAGACGCTCCCAGCGACCGATCCGGAACTGGGGGCCGTCCGGGTCGAACAGCAGCACGGTCACGAGGGCCACCGCTCCCAGGCCGACCATCGCCGGCGTGCGGGCGAGGCCGAGCACGACCGCCAGCAGGACCAGCGAGGGCGCGCCACGGCGCAGTCGGCTGGGGTTGGGTCGGTAGCCGCGGTAGACCCGGTCGTGCAGGCGCTGCACCGCGTCGACCAGTGCGCGGACGACGACCTGCTGCACGGTGCGCGGGCGGACGGCGTGGAACAGCGGGGCCAGGCGGCGAACGGCGCGGCGCGTGCCGGCCCGGGCGGAGGGGGGCGGCGGGCCGCCACGACCGCTCGCACCGACCACGACGGCGACGCTGACGGCGGTGACGACGACCCAGAGGCCGAACAGGACGGCGCCGCCGGAGAGCCACACGAGCGGCAGTCCGATCAGCGGGACGAGCAGGCGGCCGCGGCCGAGCACGTTGTCACGCGGCACGGCGGTCGAGTCCGGCGTGGGGTTCGCGTCGCCCTGGGTGCGGAGCGTCCCGTCCTCGTTGACCGACAGGACGCGGTGGGTCGTCAGCGAGTCCATCCGAGCCGGGTCCTGGTAGGTGATGACCTGTCCCGGCTCGAGGTCGTCGTCCACGGCGGCGAGGACGACGTCGCCCGGACGGATCAGTGGCTCCATCGAGCCGCTCGTGATCACCACCGGCTTCCAGCCGAGCCCGAGGCTCGGCAGCAGCACTGCCAGTAGCAGCCACACGATGACCCAGAGGTACAGCGCCGACAGCAACACGCCACCGAGGGCCGACCACCGCTCGGTGGTCGGCTCCTCGGTGACGTGGGGGGCCGTCATGCGCTCGCCTCGAAGGTCAGGAG
>CAYMGL010000008.1:0-1758 GCA_964389945.1 uncultured Actinomycetota bacterium | reverse complement strand
GTGGCCGTGAAGGCGGCCTGCGAGGTGCGGGTGATCATGGCCGCCACCAGCGCGAGTCCGAGGACTGCGGCGATGACCATGGCTGATGTCTGGCGGTGTCGAACGGACTGGGGGGCGGTCTCCATGGTGCTGACCTTTCTGCGTGTGAGCGCTGGAGAGCGTGACGCGACGGAGACGTCCCCCTTGTTATCGACATTTAGTGACGATCCATGACACAGCGTGATCAGAAAGTTTCATAAAGTTACGTAGTGCCCCGCCATCTGCGCGCCCTTCGCGCAGAAGCCGGCTGAGGATGCGCGCATGTCGCGCAGCGCCAGATCGCGGCGCGTTGCAGCCGGGCACCGCCGCCGCTTCCCTGCCGGCCGGCGAGGTGGACCACGTGGACGTGACGGTGATCGGCGCCGGTGCTGCCGGGACGTTCGCGGCGCTGGCCGCACGCGGCGCGCTCGCTCCTGACGGCCGGTGGCAGTCGCCGGGACCGGACGCGCCCGACGTGCTCCTCGTCGACGGCCAGCAGCAGCCCGGTCGCAAGATCCTGATCAGCGGTGGCGGTCGCTGCAACGTGACCAACGCCGTGGTCTCACACGACGACTTCGTCACGACGGCACCTCGGACGCTGCGCACGCAGCTGCTCGAGTTCCCGCCCGAGGCCGTGGTGCGGTTCTTCGCCGAGGCCGGTGTGCCCCTGACCGAGGAGCCGATGGGCAAGCTGTTCCCGGCGGACGACCGACGCGCCCGGGACGTCCTGGCGGCCATCCACCGGCGTCTCGACGAGGCCGGCGTCGTCGCGCGCTACGGCGAGCCGGTCGAGGACGTCACGGCGGACGGCGACGGGTGGCTCGTCGACGGACGCCCCACCCACCGCGTGGTCGTGGCGACGGGTGGCCGGTCGGTCCCCGCCACGGGCTCGACGGGTTTCGGCCTCGACCTCGCCGAACGTCTCGGCCACCAGTTGGTCACGCCGGTCCCCGCCCTCGCCGCGCTGCTCGGAGGCGGGGACACCGACCTCGCCGGCGTCCAGGTCCCGGCGATCCTGACAGCGGCGCGCCGCGACGGATCGGTCCTGCGGCGGACCGCGGGCAGCCTCCTGTTCACGCACCGAGGCGTGACCGGCCCGGCCGCCCTGGACCTGGCCGAGGTGCTGGAACGTCACGAGGACGTCGTGGTGCACGCGGACGTCTGGTCACTGCTGGACCCGGACGGGCCGATGGGCGCGTGGTTGGACGCGCCGAAGCTGCCCGGTGCGTGCCTGCCCGAGGCCCCGCCACCAGCCGACGTCGGGGCGGTCGACGACACGCTCCAGGCACTGGTCGAGGCGGCCAACCCGGGCACGACCCTCGGCACGGTGCTCGCACGCCGGTTGCCGCGCGCCCTCGCCACGGCGATCGCGGGCGACGCGGCCGGGGCCGACGTCGCGCGGCTCCCCCGCGCGGTCCGGCGTCGCACTGCGCACCACCTCGCCGAGCTCGAGCTCGGCGTGACGGCCACCGCCGGGTACGCGAGCGCCGAGGTCACCGCCGGCGGGGTCGCGCTTGACGAGCTGGACCGGCGCACCCTGGAGAGTCGCGTCGCCCCGGGGTCGCACTGGTGCGGCGAGGTCTGCGACGTCACGGGCCGGCTGGGCGGCTTCAACTTCCAGTGGGCCTGGACCAGCGGGTTCCTCGCCGGCCGCGCCGCCGGACGTCAGCGCTCGTAGACGACCGGCTGGTGGGTCATGCCGGGAACACCTGGTTGATCGACTCGACGATCGCTGCGGGG
>CAYMGL010000007.1:0-28359 GCA_964389945.1 uncultured Actinomycetota bacterium | reverse complement strand
CCGTGTCGGAGATCCCCGAGGACCTGCGCTACACCGAGGAGCACGAGTGGGTGCGCTCGGCCGACGACGTCGTGGAGGTCGGGATCACCGACCATGCGCAGGAGCAGCTGGGCGACGTCGTGTTCGTCGACCTGCCGCCGGCGGGGACGACGGTCGCTGCGGGCGAGGCCTTCGGCGAGGTCGAGTCGACCAAGTCGGTGAGCGACCTGTACGCCCCGGTGTCGGGCACGGTGACGGCCGCCAACGAGTCGCTGGAGGACCAGCCCGAGCTGTGCAACACCGACCCCTACGGTGCGGGGTGGCTGGTACGCATCCAGCCGGACGACGCCGCCGCGCTCGACGACCTGCTCGATGCAGCGGCGTACGGTGACCTGATCAGCTGACGACCCGGAGGACAGCGTGTTCTGCACCTCGTGTGGCGAGTCGCTGCCCGCGGACGCGAACTTCTGCCCGTCGTGCGGTCACGAGGTGGAGCGTGCCGTCGGCGGCACGGAGGCGCCCACCGGCGCCTTCGACCTGAGCGGGCTCGAGTCCGAGGCCGAGCTCGAGGAGCTGCCCGAACTCCCGCCCGGGACCGGACTGCTCGTGGTCGTGCGCGGTCCCAACGCCGGGTCCCGCTACCTGCTGGACCGGGACGCCACGACGATCGGTCGGCACCCGGACAGCCACGTCTTCCTCGACGACGTCACCGTGTCGCGCCACCACGCGCGGGTCGATCGCGAGGACGATGCGTTCGTGCTCCACGACCTCGGGTCGCTGAACGGCACCTACCTCGGTGGGGAGCGCGTCGACCGCCGCCACCTCCGTGCCGGCGACGAGCTCCAGGTCGGCCGCTTCAAGCTGTTGTTCGTGGGCGCCCCGTCGTGAGCACCCTCACCATCGGCGACGTCCTCAACCGCTTGCAGGACGACTTCCCGGACATCACGGCGTCGAAGATCCGGTTCCTCGAGACCGAGGGACTGGTCGAGCCGGACCGGACGCCAGGTGGCTACCGCAAGTTCACCGACGAGGACATCGAGCGGCTGCGCTACGTGCTGCGGGCTCAGCGCGACCGCTACCTGCCGTTGGCGGTCATCCGCGAGGAGCTCAAGCGGATCGATGCGGGGGAGGAGCCTGACCCCGGCCGCCCGCCGACGCCCGCCGAGCTGGCCGATGGCGCCGCGTCCGACGAGGACGCCGACGCCGACGCCGCCGCCCAGGCACCGCGCCGCAGCGTGGCCGCCCCGCGGCAGACGGCGGCCTCCGACGTGCACCTGTCGGGTCGGGAGCTGGCCGAGGCGGCCGGCATGGACCTGGCACAGGTGCGGGCGCTGCAGGAGCACAGCCTCCTGCCGCCGGGTGACGTCTTCGACGGCGAGGCGCTGCTGGCGGCCCGTGCCGCGGCCGGGCTGCTCGGCGCCGGGCTGGAGCCGCGGCACCTGCGGATGTACCGCCAGTTCGCCGACCGCGAGGTCAGCCTGCACGCCCAGCTCGTGCAGCCGATCCTGCGCCAACGCAACCCCCAGGCACGCCAGCGGGCAACCGAGCTGCTGGACGCCCTCGCCGAGCACGGCACGGAGCTGCACGCGGCGCTGCTGCGTCGGGAGCTGCGGGACCTGCTGCGGTCGTGACCCTCACTGCTCGGACCACCTTCCGGTGGGTGCTCGTCGCACTCGCCGTGCTCTCGTCGGTCGCCGGTCCGGCCGTGGCAGCCACGACGGACGCGCCCTCGGAGGGCGTCGAGGCGTCCGAGCCGCCGGCGCCGGTCCTGGGGCTCGCCGAGGACGAGCGGCCGACCCTGCCGCCGAACGTCGGTGGCTGGCCGACGCCGCCGCGGGTCACGGCCGCCTCGATGCTGCTCCTGGACGTCGATGCCGAGACGGTCCTGGCTGCACGCGACGCCGATCGCCTCCGGTCGGTCGCCTCGACCGTGAAGATGCTGACCGCCGTGACGGCTCGTCGCCTCGAGCCCGATCTCGACCGCGTGCTCGTGGCCGGTCCCGAGGTCCGTGGGCTCGAGGGGTCGGGGGTGGGGCTGCGCGAGGGCGAGGCCTGGACGCTGCGCCAGCTGCTGGAGGGGATGCTCGTCCGCTCCGGCAACGACGCCGCGGCCGCGGTCGCCGCCCAGGTGCTGCCCGGCGGGACCGAGGCGTTCCTCGCCGAGATGCGCGCCGACGCCGAGCGCCTCGGCCTCGACGGCGCCGTGCTCGTCTCGCCGTCGGGGCTCGACGACCGCAACCAGCTCTCGGCCGCCCACCTCGCCACGATCGCGGTCGCCCTGCTGGAGGACGAGGTGCTGGCCGAGATCGTCGGCCTGGACGGGGTCAGGCTGCCCGGGATCGGCGGGCTGCCCAACCGCAACGAGCTGGTACGACGTGACAGCAGCGTGATCGGCGTGAAGACCGGCTACACCGCCGCCGCCGGCTACGGGCTCGTCGCCGCGGCCGAGCGTGACGACCGCCTGCTCGTCGCAGTGGTGCTCGACAGCGCCACGCAGGACACCCGGTTCGACGAGGCAGCGCGGCTGTTCGACCACGCAGCGAGCTTCGAGTCGCTGCCGGTCCTCACCCCGGTCGAGCTCGGCTGTGCCGGGCGTGCCGTCGTGCTCGAGCCGGACGCCACGACGGTCGTCGTGCCCGGCAGCAGCAGCGACCTCGTCGAGGTCGCGTGGCCGCCACGCACCTGTCCGACCGACGAGCAGTTCGTCGTCACACCGACCCTGCAGCGCCTGCCACTGGCGCCGGTGACGGTCGACGTGCTGGAGGAGGCCACGGCTGCCGCCCCGACCGACGCCGACGGCGAGCTCGGCCGCTGGCTCGCCGATGCGGTCCAGCGTGCGATGCGCGCGGTGCCCCCCGAGGTCGAGCTCGCGTCGTGACGGTCGGACGCGCCGTGTAGTGTCGGCGCCGTCGAAGGGAACACCCGTGGTGGAGCTCGAGCTGGTCGGCGTCCGCGTCGAACTCCCGGCGAACCAACCGATCGTGCTGCTGAAGGAACGCGACGGCAGCAGGTACCTCCCGATCTGGATCGGTGCGCCGGAGGCGACCGCGATCGCCTTCGCGCTGCAGGGCGTCGAGACCCCGCGCCCGATGACCCACGACCTGTTCGTCGCCACGCTCGACGCCCTCGGGGCGGCGCTCACTGCGGTGCACGTCACGCGGCTGTCGGAGGGGACGTTCTACGCCGAGCTGCACCTGGACCAGGGCGGCGACACGACGATCGTCAGCGCACGGCCCAGCGACGCGATCGCGATCGCGAGCCGGATGGACGACATCCCGATCCTCGGTGCCGAGGAGGTCCTCGACGAGGCCGGGCTCGAGATCGACGAGGACGAGGCCGAGGGCGGCTCCGAGGACCCCGACGAGGAGGTCCGCCGGTTCCGCGAGTTCCTCGAGTCGGTCGATCCGGAGGACTTCGAACAGGGCTGACGCCTCGCTCACTGCGCGAGGACGGCGGTCCTGGGGCCTCTCGACAGGGGATGTCAAGGAGGTTCGGCGTTCCCGTTGACGGGGTGGGGTGCCGCTCGTAGTCTCGACGTAGTTCCACGCGTGGCATTCCGGCCCGGCTTGGCAGAGCTGACCGGAAGCAGAGGGCGGGACGGTTGGCAGACCGGAACCCCGACGTCGCTGCGCTGGTGGCACCGTCGTGGCCACGGGTCGCGACGTCAGGGGACCGTGAGGTCGGTGAGGCGCAGGAGACGAGATGGGCGCACAGCTCGCTATGGCATTCGACGAGGACGACGGGGTCGGCTACCGGGGCCCCACGGTCTGCAAGATCGTCGGGATCACCTACCGGCAGCTCGACTACTGGGCCCGCACCGAGCTCGTGACGCCGTCCGTGCGTGGTGCGGACGGCTCCGGCACGCAGCGGCTGTACTCGTTCGACGACATCGTCGCGCTGCGCGTCGTCAAGCGTCTGCTCGACACCGGCGTCTCGCTCCAGAAGGTGCGAGCGGCCATCGACGAGCTGCGGCGACGTGGGCACGGGCTCGCCGACTCGACGCTTGCCTCCGACGGTGCCTCGGTCTTCGCGCTCGAGGACGACGACCAGCTGGTCGACCTGCTGAAGAACGGGCAGGGCGTGTTCGCGATCTCGGTCGCGCCGGTCGTCGACGAGCTGCGCGGCGAGGTCACGGCCTTCCCGAGCGAGCGCGTCGAGGAGACGGTCCAGGCCGATGTGCCGAGCGACGCCACGGCACCCGCGGACGACACCGCCGCGGTCTGACGCTCACCACAGGCTCGCGAGCTGGCGGTCGACGGCGTCCCGCAGGGCGCCGTCCTCCCGCAGCATCGCACCACTGTCGGTGGTGAGGCGCTGGGTGCTGTCGGTGTGGAACAGGTCCTGGATGGGCGCGAGGAACCGTGACACCGTTGCGGTCGCGCTGCGGTCGCTGCGCGGCCCGAGGCCGGAGGGGAACCGGGTCGGGTAGGTCACGTGCAGGTGGCGACGAGCACGGGTGACCGCCACGTAGGCCAGGCGGCGTTCCTCGTCGAGGTCCTCGCTGCGGCGGGCCGCGAGATCCGAGGGCAGGTTGCCGTCCGCGGCGTGCACGAGGTGGACGACGTCCCACTCGCCACCCTTGGCGCTGTGGATCGTCGACAGCGTCAGCCACTCCTCGTCGACGCTGCCCGGCGCCATCTCGCCGGTGCTCGTGGGCGGGTCGAGCGCGAGGTCCGCCAGCAGGTCGCGCCGGCGCCGGTACCCCGCGGCCACCGCTGCCACCTCGGCGAGGTCGGCGAGTCGCGCGGCGCCGTTGCGGTAGCGCCGCGGCAGCGTGCGCTCGAGGAGGCCGAGGACCGCGTCGACCTGGACCGCGGGCGGTGGCTCGGTGCCGTCGTCGCCCGCGGCCGCCGCGACGGCACGACGCAGTGCGTGCACGTCCTCGGGGTCCCCGGGGAGGTCCGTCCCGGCCACCAGCCGGGCCACGGGGCCCGGCCGTGCCGTGGTGTCGCCCACCCCGAGCGCGGTCGCGGCCTGACGGGCACCGACCGGGCCCACGCCGCGCAGCGACCGCAGCGTCCGCTGCCACGCCAGTGCGTCGTGTGGGGCGTCGAGCAGGCGCAGCACGGCCACGAGGTCGCGCACGTGGGCGGTGTCGAGGTAGCGCAGGCCACCGAACTTCCGGTACGGGACGTCGCGACGGGCCAGTTCGAGCTCCAGCCGGTCGGCGTGGTGCCCGGCACGGAACAGGACGGCCTGCTCCTGCAGCGGGACCCCGTCCTCGCGCGCGGCGAGGACGCGGTCGACGACGGTCGCGGCCTCGTCCGCCGGGTCGAGGCACGTCGTCAGCGTGGGGTGCGTGCCGACACGGTCGTCGGGCTCCAGCGGCGGACGGTCGGGGGCGAGGACCTCGCCGATGCGGTCGGCCACCGCGAGCACGCGGCCGGGACACCGGAACGAGCGGGACAGGTGCACGGTCACGAGGTCCGGGTGGTGGTCGCGCAGGCGCGTGATCCCGCGACCGTCGCCGGCCCGGAAGCCGTAGATCGCCTGCAGCTCGTCGCCGACGGCCGTGAGCTCTGCACCGTTGCTGGTCAGCAGGCGCAGCACGTCCAGCTGCACCGGATCGGTGTCCTGGACCTCGTCGACCAGCACGTGGTCGACGTCGGCGGCGATGCGCGCCCCGACGGTGTCGTCGGCCAGCAGGGCCCGGAGGTGGAGCTGGAGGTCGTCCAGGTCCAGGACGCCGGCAGCGCGCTTGGCCGCCGTGAACGCGTCGAAGCAGCGGGCGATGTCGTCACGGTGGCGGGCGACCCAGGGGAACCGCTCGGGCAGCACGTCGTCCAGGCGCTCGCCCGCGACGACGCAGCGCGCCAGCACGTCGACGAGGGTCCCGGCGCTCGGCGCACGGTCGCCCTGCTCGGCCATGCCGGTCTCCACCCGGACGATGCCCATGAGGTCGACGGCGTCGGCCCGGTCGAGGACGGCGAAGTCCGGGGCGAGGCCGAGTTCGCCACCGTGCAGCCGCAGCAGCCGCACCGCGAGTGCGTGGAACGTCCCGCCGGCCACTCGACCGGCATCGTGCTCGGGGACCATCGCGCCTGCCCGCTGGAGCAGCTCGGTCGCGGCCCGCCGGGTGAACGTCAGCAGGAGCACCCGCTCCGGGGGGTGTCCGTCGGCAAGGAGCGCCGCCGTGCGCGCCGCGAGCGTCCTGGTCTTGCCGGACCCGGGCCCGGCGGCGATGAGCAGGGGGGCACCGCGGTGCATGACCGCGGTGCACTGGGCCGCGGTGAGACCCTCCAGCCACGGCGATGTGTCCAGTCCCTGCATGCGCACATCCGTTCGACGAACATCCGTATGGTGCCACGCGTCGCTCCCGAGTGCAGGGATCCGGGGGAGGAGTTCGCGTCCGGCGTGGCGAAGTGTCCTCGTGCAACGTCTTCGGAGGAACTCCCGTGCGCACCCGTGTCACCATCGTCACCGCCCTCGTCCTCGCCGCCAGCGCCCTTGCCTTCAGCGACCCCGTCGTCACGCCCGACGCCGCCGACCAGTGCGTCCAGCTGCGCGGCGCGGACACCCCGGACGACGAGACCGACGACGTCGAGGCCTGCAGCAGCGCGGTCTGGTTCCACGACGCCGGGACGAAGGTCGACAACCTCGACAACGCGCAGGGCACGTTCGCGACGTGGGACACGACGCCGCCGGACACCTCGGTCACCGGGGGCGCCGGCGGCGGCGCCGTCGCCACGAGCGCCTCGCACCAGAACGGGACGCCGTTCGACGAGCGCGAGTCGTTCGTCGCGGCCGGCACCTTCGACGGGGCCATCGACGCCGTCGCCGTGGAGCTCTACCTGTTCCCGCCGGCCGGGATCGCGCAGGGCGAGACCACGTACCGCGTCGACGCCCAGCTCCTCGTCGACGGCGAGGCCGTCGCCACCGTCAGCGACCGTGCGGTGCCGATGGAGACCGCCGGCGACGCGGTGCAGCGCATCCGCTTCGCGTTCACGGACGTCGCCGCCTCGATCGAGCAGTTCCACGAGTTCGACCTCGTGCGGGCCCTCGCGGACAGCCACGACGTCGAGCTGCGGGTCCACGGCACCGGTATCGCGACGAACGGCGCGGTGTACGTCTACGACACGACCGAGGTCCCCGCCGGCATGGTCATCAACCCGTCGGCCGAGCTCCTGGCCGACATCGGCTGACGCTCACAGCCGGGCGCGCACCCACGCCAGGTCGCGGGCGTGGCCGTCGTCCTCGGTCGGCGTCTCGAGCACGACGTCGCCGTCGAAGGACCGCACGACCTCGGCGAGCTCGTCGGGATCGATCCGGCCCGTCCCGAGGTTCGCGTGCCGGTCGCGGCCCGAGCCCTGTTCGTCGCGGGAGTCGTTGAGGTGCAGCAGGTCGATCCGGCCGGTGATCGCCAGGATGCGTTCGACCTGGCCCGCGGTGTCCTCGCCGGCGGCGTGGGTGTGGCACGTGTCCAGGACGAACCCGACCTCGACGCCCTCGACGTCGGCGATCCCGTCCCAGAGGCGGGCCACGTCGTCGAACCACCGGGCCATCGCGTTGTCCCCGCCGGCCGTGTTCTCGATCAGCAGCGGCACGTCGACGTCGAGGCTCTCCAGCGCCTTGCGCCAGTTGCGCACACCGTCGCCGGGATCAGCGTCGGCACCGACGTGGCCGCCGTGGACGACCACGCCGGCCGCCCCGATGGCCGCGGCACCGTCGCAGGTCTGCTGGATCGTCTTGCGCGAGGGGTGACGCACCCGGGGGTTGGGTGATGCCGGGTTCATGACGAACGGGGCGTGGACGTACACCGGGATGTCGCTCGAACGCAGCTGCTCGGCGTCGTCGCGCGGCGGTGGCTTCTTCCAGCTCTGCATGTCGGTCAGCGACAGCTGCACGACCTCCAGGCCCAGCCTCGCGGCATCGCCCAACGGGTCGGCCGTCGACACGTGTGCACCCAGTCGCATGCTCGCTCCTCGTCGCCGCGATGGTGGCACGCGCCCGCCACCCCCGACAACGCGCGCCCCGACGCAACGCGCGCCGGTCACGTGTCGCCACGGCGCGTCCCGGGACACGTCGTCGGTGACGAGGAGCAGCAGCGATGCCTGACGAGCACACCACCGACGAGGCCGACCTGGGCGCGCGTGACCGTGCGCAACCCAACCGGATCGGACGCGCCGTGAACCGCCGCGCCGACGGGGACGCCCACACCGACGAGGAGGAGCGCGAGCACCTGCTCGACGAGGTGGCCGACGAGGACGACCAGGCACCTCCCAGCAGCGCCGAGGCCTGAAGGCCACGGAGCGCGCGTTCGTGGCCCGCGTGCGGGGGCTTTGGTTTCCTTGCGTGCACCGTGCGAGCGGGCGTCGCCGCAGGACCCGCGACGTCCGTCCGGCCGCCGCGGCCCGCCATGCTCGCCACACCGCTCCGGGAGCCCGCCCGTGACCTCCGCGCCCTTCGCCGACCGCCACATCGGCCCGTCCGCTGCCGACCGTGAGCAGATGCTCGCCGACCTCGGTGTCGCATCCATCGAGGACCTGGTCGACGAGGCCGTGCCGGGTGCGATCCGGCAGGCCGACACGCTGGACCTCCCGCCCGCCCGCAGCGAGCACGACGTGCTGGCCGCGCTGCGGGCCATCGCGGACGACAACGTCCCGGCGCGCAGCTACATCGGGCTCGGCTACCACGGCACGGTCACGCCCCCCGTCCTGCGCCGCAACCTGCTCGAGAACCCTGCCTGGTACACGGCCTACACCCCGTACCAGCCCGAGATCTCCCAGGGGCGCCTCGAGGCGCTGCTGACGTACCAGACGATGGTCGCCGACCTGACGGGCATGGAGCTCGCGAATGCGTCGCTGCTGGACGAGGGGACCGCCGTCGCAGAGGCGATCACGATGTGCCGACGCTCGTCGCGGGCGAAGGGCCGCACGGTCCTGCTCGACAGCGAGCTGCTCCCGCAGTCACGGGCCGTGGTCGACGTGCGGATCGGGGCGGTCGACATCGTCGGTGCCGACTGGGAGCACGACCCCGACGACCCGACAGCGGGTCTGGACGACGAGGTCTTCGCGATCGTGCTGCAGACGCCGGCGACCTCCGGCGCGCTGCGCGACCTCGCACCGGTGGCTGCGGCGGCGGCCGAGCGGGGGATCCTGGTCGTGGTCGCGACCGACCTGCTCGCCTGCACGCTGCTGGCACCGCCGGGGGAGTGGGGCGCGGACGTCGTGGTCGGCACCTCGCAGCGCTTCGGCGTCCCCATGATGGCCGGTGGCCCCCACGCCGCCTTCCTGGCCACGACGGAGCAGCACAAGCGGTCGCTGCCGGGACGGCTCGTCGGCGTGAGCGTGGACAGCGCCGGCCGCGACGCCTTCCGCCTGGCCCTGCAGACGCGTGAGCAGCACATCCGCCGTGAGAAGGCGACCTCCAACATCTGCACCAGCCAGGTGCTGCTGGCGAACATGGCGGCGATGTACGCCGTCCACCACGGCCCCGAGGGACTGACCGCCATCGCCGAGCGCGTCCACGAGCGCGCCGGACAGCTCGTCGCCGACCTCGCGCAGGTCGGGGGCGCCGAGGTCGTGAACGCCGAGGCGTTCTTCGACACCGTCACCGTGCGGGTCGAGGGCCGCGCCGGGACCGTCGTGGACAGCGCGCTGCAGCGGGGCATCAACCTCCGGCAGGTCGACGCCGACCACGTGGCCGTCGCGTTCGACGAGACCGTCACGCCCGACGACGTCATCGACGTGGTGCACAGCTTCGACGCCCGCTTCGACGGGCAGGCGACGCCGGTCGCCGGGATCCCCGAGGGCCTGCGTCGCACCTCCGATTTCCTGACCGACGGCCGCTTCCACGCGTACCGGTCGGAGACCGAGCTGGTCCGCTGGCTGCGCGAGCTGAGCGACCGCGACATCGCCCTCGACCGTGCGATGATCCCGCTCGGCAGCTGCACGATGAAGCTCAACGCCGCGGTCGAGATGGAGGCGGTGTCGTGGCCGGCGTTCGCGGACGTCCACCCGTTCGCGCCCGTCGAGCAGTACGCCGGGACGTTGCGGATCATCCGTGACCTCGAGCGCGACCTCGCCGAGATCACCGGGTACGACGCCGTGAGCCTGCAGCCGAACTCGGGTGCGCAGGGCGAGTACGCCGGCCTGCTCGCGATCCGGGCGTACCACGACGCCAACGGCGACCAGGCCCGCACGGTCTGCCTCATCCCGTCCAGCGCGCACGGCACCAACGCCGCGAGTGCGGTCATGGCCGGCATGGACGTGGTCGTGGTGGCCTGCGACGACGACGGGAACATCGACGTCGACGACCTGAAGCAGAAGTGCGTGGAGCACGCGGACGGGCTGGCTGCCCTGATGGTCACCTACCCGTCGACGCACGGGGTGTACGAGGCCACGATCCGCGACGTCTGCGCGCTGGTCCACGAGTACGGCGGGCAGGTCTACCTCGACGGGGCCAACCTCAACGCGCTCGTCGGCATCGCGCGGCCGGGCCACTTCGGGGCCGACGTCAGCCACCTCAACCTCCACAAGACGTTCTGCATCCCCCACGGCGGTGGCGGCCCGGGCGTCGGCCCGATCGGCGTCCGCAGCCACCTCGCACCGTTCCTGCCCAACCACCCGCTCGTCGAGGAGGCGGGCCCGGCCAGTGGTCCGGGCCCGGTGTCGGCGGCGCCGTTCGGGTCGCCCGGTGTCCTGACGATCTCGTGGGCGTACCTGCGGCTCATGGGACCCGACGGGCTCCGGTCGGCGACGGAGCACGCGATCCTGAACGCCAACTGGATGGCGCAGCAGCTGGAGGAGCACTTCCCGGTGCTGTACCGCGGCGCGAACGGCCGTGTGGCGCACGAGTGCATCCTCGACGTGCGGCCGCTGCAGGCCGAGGCCGGCATCAGCAACGAGGACGTCGCCAAGCGGCTGGTCGACCACGGCTTCCACGCCCCGACGATGAGCTGGCCGGTCAACGGCACGCTCATGATCGAGCCGACCGAGTCCGAGGCACTGGTCGAGCTGCGCCGGTTCGTCGAGGCGATGGCCTCGATCCGCGCCGAGGCCGACCGCGTCGCGGCGGGGGAGTGGCCGGCGGACGACAACCCGTTGGTCAACGCGCCGCACCCGGCGGTGGACCTGCTGGGGGCCGACTGGTCGCACCCGTACAGCCGCGAGCAGGCCGCCTATCCCTCCGACGGGGCGCGCCAGCGCAAGTACTGGCCGCCGGTGGGTCGCGTCGACAATGCCTACGGCGACCGCAACCTCGTCTGCGCCTGCCCCCCGATGGAGGACTACGCCTAGCCCCCACCGGTCGAGTGTGCCCCGTGCTGCCCCACAGGCTGCGGGGCGCACACTCGACTGGGGTCAGGCGAGCCAGAGGCGGGCGTAGGGCGGCAGGACCACGTCGGTGCCGCCGGCCGCGACCTCGCCGCCGCCGAGCAGGTCGCGCCACAGCGTCGCGCCGGCCTGCTCCGCCCACCAGCGGGGCACGCCGAGCCACTCGTCGGTCATGTTGCACAGCACCAGGACGTCACCGAGGTGGTGCCGACGCCGGACGCCCAGGATCGCCGGGTCCGGCGGGTCGAGGACCTCGATCGGCACGTCACCGCGGAAGGCCGGCACCCGTGCCCGGGCCGCGAGGATGTCGCGGATGCCGGTGAAGACGCGATGCTCGACGGTCCCCTCGTCGTGGCGGCGTGCGGCTGCCTCCCAGTCCATGTGGGGCCGGTGCATCCACCTCGCGTCACCGGCCAGGTCGGGGTCCTCGAGGTAGGAGAGGTCGTTGCACAGCCCCAGCTCGTCGCCCATGTAGACGATGGGCATCCCACCGAAGGACGCGATCAGTGCGTGGCCGAGCAGGATCCGGTCGATCGCGCGGTCGACCGCCTCGTCGTCCTCGGCGTCCAACGCCTGCTCGAGGCCGCACAGCGAGGCGTTCGTCCAGACGTTGCGGCGGTCGTCGGCCTCCTCGTTGACCTGGAAGAGGCCGCCCCGCGCCCAGGACCCGGGGACGGCGCCGGTGTAGAAGTCGGCCAGGAAGCGCCGGTGCGCCGCCGCGTCCATGTCGAGCGCGGCGGTGTCCTCCGGCGTGATCGCCCAGCCGATGTCGTCGTGGCAGCGCACGTAGGTGGCCCACGTGGCGTTGGGGTGCGTGGCCGGGAAGTGCGTCCGCAGGACGTGCCGCAGCAGGCGTGTGTCCCCACTGGCGAGCGAGGACCAGAACTGGACCATGAGGTTGTTGTGGTAGGCGAGGTTGGCGACCTTGCCCGTGTGCTCACCGGTGCCGAGGTAGGCGACGAGGTTGCTGGGGGAGACGATCGCCTCGGCCTTGTGGATGACGCTCGGCGCGGCGATCCGGCTGGCAGCGCGCAGCGCCCGGAGGAGGTGGTGGACCTCCGGCTGGTTCTGGCAGTCGGTGCCGAGCCGCTTCCACATGAACGCCACGGCGTCGAGCCGGAACGCCCCGACGCCCCGGTTGGCGAGGTGGAGCACGATCTCGACCATCTCGACCAGCACGTCGGGGTTGGCCCAGTTGAGGTCCCACTGGTGCTGGTTGAAGGTGGTCCAGACCCAGCCGTCGAGGTCGTCGTCCCACGTGAAGTTGCCGGGTGCCTGGTCGGGGAAGACCTCCGGCAGCGTCGCTTCCCAGGCCGCGACCTCGTCCTCGTCGTCGAGGACGATGTAGTAGTCCCGGTACTGCTCGTCGCCGGCGCGTGCTGCCGTCGCCCAGGCGTGCTCCCGGGCGCTGTGGTTGAGCACCAGGTCGAGGCACAGCGTGATCCCGCGGTCGCGCAGTTCGGTGGTGAGCGCCTCGAGGTCGTCCATCGTGCCGACGTCGGGGTCCACCGTGCGGTAGTCCATCACCGAGTAGCCGCCGTCGCTGTCGCCCGGCCTGGGCTGCAGCAGCGGCATGAGGTGCAGGTACGTGACCCCGAGCTCGTCGAGGTAGTCGAGGTGCTCGCCGACGCCCGCGAGCGAGCCGGCGAAGCGGTCGGCGTAGGCCTGGTAGCCGACCCGGTCCTGCCGGAGGAACCAGTCCGGCTCGAGGTCGGCCCGCAGGTCGAGCCGTCGCAGGGCGTCCGGTCGATCCCGCCACGCCTCTGCGCAGGCCGTGAGCACCCGCTCGACGACCTCGTCGCCGACGTCCCCGTAGACCCGACCCAGCGGCCCCGTGAGGTCCGCGAGGCTGCGGGCGACCCGGAGTCGGAACAGCTCGACGTCGTGTGGGTCGAGCCCGGCCAGTGCCGTGCGTGCACCCGTCGGCAGTGCGTCCAGCCCGGCTGCCGGCTCGGGCAGTGGCGTCACGGCCACCAGGCGTCCTCTCATCCGTCGCGCGTCGCGACGATAACGGCGACGCGGTCCTATCGTGGCGGCGACGACGGAGGACGACGTGGACGAGGCAGCTGCCGAGGCCGGCGCGGCATGGGAGCGAGCGGGTGACCGACTGCGCCGGTCGGTCACGAGCGCGACCTACCCCGACGCGATCGCCCTGGTCGTCCGACTCGCGCACCTCTTCGAGGCGGAGCAGCACCATGCCGACCTCGCCCTGTCGTGGACGACCCTGACGATCGAGCTCACGTCCCACGACACCGGTGGCGTGACGGACCGCGACCACGCCATGGCGCACCGCATCGACGAGGTGCTCGAGCAGTGAGTCGGCTGAGCCGCGCCTTCGGTGACTGGATCCGCTCTAGCCTCCCGACGACGGCCGCGGACCGGCGGCAGTCCGTGTTCGTGCAGGACGCGATCCGTGAGGTCCGCGCCGCAGCCGGACGGCTGGGCAGCGACGACCCTGACGCAGGAGACCCCGTGAGCGACGCGCTCGTCGCGCCCGTGCAGGCGTTCGTCGTGGAGGTCGGCCGTGCGCTGGACGACCTCGCGGGACGTGCAGGGACGGCGAGCGGCACCGCGCGCGAGGACGTCGCGATGGAGGCCGCCGCGATCGTCGCAGGCATCATCGACGCCGACGTCACGCACACCGACGACGAGCTGCGTGCCTACCTCACTGCGATCGGTCCGCTGCTGTTCGGGGGCACGTACAGCACACCGGGGGAGGTGCGGGGCTCGGGCATCATCGCCGGCAAGCGGGCGTGGCTGCTGCGGCCGTCACCGCTGTTCGAGCTGCTCGTGGACGCCGACGCGGCGGACGACGGCCAGCGGTCCTGGCGCTACTACCGAGCAGCCATGGACCTGGCCCACTCCACGGCCTCGGTGGACGTCCACACGTCGCAGGCCGAGCTCGAGGCCATCGACCGCTTCCGGGTGGCGCTGCTGACACGCCTGCGCAGCGCCGGGATCCGGCGCCCGCCACCGGCCTTCTTCGGGCTCCACCCGGCGGACGTGCACGCCCGGCACGGTGGGGCCGTGCCGCTCGACGACCGTCCCGGCGCTGCTGCCACGGCCGACACCGAGGCCGAGGAGGTCGCTGCGCCCGTGACGGCGGACGAGCTGCCCCCACCACGACCGCTCGAGGAGCTGCTCGACGACCTCGACGAGCTGATCGGACTCGCCGAGGTCAAGGCCGAGGTCAAGCGCGTCACGGACCTGCTGGTGGTGCAGCGGCTGCGTGAGGAGCGCGGCCTGCCGGCGCACGCACAGTCGCGCCACCTGGTGTTCACCGGCAACCCGGGGACGGGCAAGACGACCGTGGCCCGGCTGCTCGCCGAGATCTACCGGACGCTCGAGGTCATCGAGGTCGGCCACCTGGTCGAGACCGACCGGTCGCAGCTGGTGGCCGGCTTCGTCGGACAGACGGCCGAGCGGACGAAGAAGGTGATCGAGGAGGCCCTCGACGGGATCCTGCTGATCGACGAGGCCTACGCACTGGCCCGTGGTGGCGAGAAGGACTTCGGGCGTGAGGCGATCGACACGCTGGTCAAGATGATGGAGGACCACCGCGAGCGCCTGGTCGTCATCGCGGCGGGCTACCCGCACGAGATGGCGACGCTCCTGGCCGCGAACCCCGGGCTCGAGAGCCGCTTCCCCCGCACCATCCACTTCCCGGACTACACCGACGACGAGCTCGTCGCGATCCTCGGCCTGCTGTGCGACAGCCGCCACTACGAGCTGACCGACGGGGCGCGGGACGCCGCGCGGGCCTGGTTCGCCGCCGTCCCGCGTGACCGCGGCTTCGGCAATGGTCGGCTGGCCCGCAACCTGCTCGAGGCCGCGATCGCCCGGCACGCGAGCCGACTCGTGGGGGTCGAGGACCCCAGCGACGAGGAGCTGCTGACGCTGACCGCCGAGGACATCGCCGGCGTGGACCTGCCGACGTGACGGTCGTCAGCCGCCTGCTGGCCGTGGCCGTGGCGGTGGCCCTGGTCGTGGGTGCGGTGGCCCTGCGGGACCGCCGCGAGGACGGGGACGACCCCGTCGACCCGACCGGGTCCGGGGACGGCGTGGCGGCCGTGGTCGTGTGCCCGACCGAGCTCCGCGGGCCGTGCGAGGCGGTGGCCGGCGACGTGGAGGTCGCGGGGAGCGCAGCCGACGTGGCCGACCGCCTCGCGGCCGGCGAGGACACGGTCGCCCTGCTGCCCGCCGCGTGGGCCGACGTGGTCGACGACGGCCGTGCGCGACGTGGGCAGGACGCGCTGTCCCGCTCGGCCGTGGTCGCCAGCACGCCGTTGCTGCTGGTCGCCTTCGAGGACCGTGCCACCGTGCTGGCGGCCGCGTGCGGCACCGACGTCAGCGTCCTCGGCTGGGGCTGCGTCGGTGAGCACGTTGGCCAGCGCTGGTCGGACCTCGGCGGTGACGAGCGCTGGGGTGACGTCCGCGTGGGCCACCTCCCACCCGACACGGCGACGGGCCTGCAGGCGACGGCGGGCGTCGTGGCGGCACGCACGGGGCTGCCGTTCGCGCTCGCCGAGCTCCGCGACGTCGCCGTCGCGTCGTGGTTCCGCCAGGTCGAGCGCGCCGTCACGTCGTTCTCCCCGCCCGGGGGGTCGCACCTGACCGGGATGGTGACGCGTGGTCCGGCCTCGGCGAACGTCGCGACGGCCACCGAGGCCGAGCTCACCCGGCGCGATCGCACGACGGCGTTCGGCGCGCTCGTCGTGACCGCGCCGGAGCCGCTGTTCACGGTCGAGCTGGTCGTCGTGGGGACCGACGCAGGCGCGGTCGATGCGGTCGCACGGGAGCTCGACCCGACGGTCCTCGCGGACCTCGGCTGGCGCCTCGACGCCGGGGCCGCGCCCGCCGACGCACCCCTGCCGGACCTGCCGCCGCCGGACGAGACGCCGTCGGGCGGTGTGCTCACCGCGGTCCGCAGCGCGTGGGACGACGCCGTCGGCTGAGGCACTAGCGTGCCGTGCTCCTCGACACGGAGGCGTCGTGCGTCGGACCCTCGCGGCCTGCAGCCTGCTCGCGATGCTCGCCGGCGCGTGCATCCCGCTCGACGGCGACCCCGACGAGGTGGCGACCGACGCGGACGGCCTGCCGGTCGTCGACGCGGACTGCATCACCCTCGACGTCGCGGTGTCCAGCGAGAAGATCGACCTCATGCGCGACCTGGCGCAGGAGTTCACCGGTGAAGTGGACGGTCGCTGCGTCGGCGTCCGCGTGCAGTCGAAGGCATCCGGCGGCGCCGCCTCGCTGCTCGCCGACGGGTGGGACGAGGACGTCGAGGGCCCACGGCCGGTGCTGTGGTCGCCGGCGTCGGCTGCCTGGGGCGCGGTCGTCAACCAGCGCCTGACCGAGGCGGGCCGTGAGCCCTTCGTCGGTGAGCCGGTGCCGTTCATGCAGACGCCGCTGGTCATCGCCATGCCCGAGCCGATGGCCGAGGCACTGGGCTGGCCCGACACGCCGATCGGCTGGGCGGACATCCTCGAGCTCGCCCGCAGCGAGACCGGCTGGGCCGAGTTCGGCCACCCCGAGTGGGGCCCGTTCCGGTTGGGCAAGACCAACCCGAACTTCTCGACCAGCGGCCTCTCCGCCCTCGTCGCCCAGACGTACGCCGCGGCCGGGACGACGCGTGACCTCACGCTGGAGGACCTGGCTGACCCGGCCGTCACCGAGTTCGCCCGGGACATCGAACGCTCGGTCGTGCACTACGGCCCGACGACGCTCACCTTCCTCAACAACTGGTACCGCAACGACGCGCGGGGGACGGCGCTGACCTATGCCTCGGCGGCAGCCGTCGAGGAGGTGTCGATCGTCCAGTACAACCGCGGCAACCCCGACGGCGTGCTCGAGCCGGGGGAGGAGCCACGACCGCCGCGCGTGCCGCTGGTCGCGGTCTACCCGACCGAGGGGACGCTGTTCAGCGACAACCCGCTGTTCGTCCTCGATGCCGAGTGGGTCGACGAGGACGAGGCGGCCGCCGCCGAGTTGTTCCGCGACTTCGTGCTGGAGCCGGCCAACCAGCAGCGCGTGCTCGAGTTCGGGTTCCGGCCGGGCAACCCCGACGTCGCGATCGGCGATCCCATCGTCGCTGCGAACGGGGTCGACCCGGCCCAGCCGCAGACCACGCTCGAGGTGCCGGACCCGGCCGTGCTCGTCGAGCTGATCGACGGCTGGGAGGACACCCGCAAGCCCGCGCAGGTGCTGCTGGTCATGGACGTCTCCGGCTCGATGGGCGAGCTCGCCACCGCCGGCGGTCGCGACACCAAGCTCGACCTCGCCACCAGTGCCGCCATCACCGCACTGGACCAGTTCGCGCCGCAGGACCGCGTCGGGCTGCGCGTCTTCACGACCGACCTGCGAGCACCCGAGGACGACCCCGAGGCAGACCCTGACGGCGACGGGGTCGTGGCCTTCCTCGACCTCGTCGAGGTGGCCCCGATCGGCAACGGCGCCGAGGCGCTGCGCTCGGCCATTCGCAGCCTGTTCCCGCTGAACGGCACGCCGCTGTTCGACGTCGCGCTGGCCTCCTACGAGGACGTCCTGGCCACCTACGACCCGGACGCGATCAACGCCGTCGTGCTGCTGACCGACGGGATCAACGACGACGGCGACCTCGAGGACGACGAGCAGCAGCTCCAGGAGCTGCTGACGCGGCTGCAGACCGGGGTGGAGGGTGCGTCCGCCCGGCCCGTCCGGATCTTCACGATCGGCTACGGCGAGGACGCCGACCTGGCGACGATGCGCGCCATCGCCGAGGCATCGGACGCGGCCGCCTACGACGCCTCCGACCCGGCGTCGATCGACCGCGTGTTCACCGCCGTCATCTCGAACTTCTAGGGATGGCCGTGCTGGACGACCTCCGCGAGCGACTGCTCACCCCGGCCGGTGCGCGGGCCGTGACCCACCCGGCGGCGATCGTCGGCGCCGGCGTGGTGGCAGCGGGGACGATCGTCGCGGGTGCTCCGTTCGTGGTTGCGGGCGTGGCCGGGGCGGCTGCCTGGGGTGCCGTGGTCGCGAACCGGCTGCCACGCTCGCACCGCGTTCGCACCCCGGACCTGCGCGGGCTGCAGGAGCCGTGGCGTCGGTACCTGGTCGAGGCGATCGCGGCCCGTCAGCGGTTCGACACGGCAGTGGGGGAGTGCGAGCCGGGGCCACTGAAGCGCCGCCTGGAACAGATCGGCCGTCGGGTCGAGGACGCCGTCGCCGAGGTCGATCGCATCGCACGGCACGGGAGCCGCCTCGACCGTGCGATCCGCGAGTTGGAGGACCCCGACGACCTCCGCGAGCGGCTGGAGGCGGCGAGGGCCGACCCCGCGTCGGCACCGGAGGTCGTGGAGGCGTTCGCCGCCCAGCTCGGCTCCACCGAGCGGATCGTGCAGCTGGCGGTCGAGACGCGCCAACGGCTCGAGGTCCTGGACGCCCAGCTCGACGAGGCCGTCGCGCGGGTCGTGGAGCTGTCGCTTCGGCAGGGCGACGTCGACGAGGCGGGGCACCTCGGCGACCGTGTCGACGGTCTCGTGGTCGAGATGGAGTCCCTGCGGCTTGCGCTGGACGAGGCGGGCTGACGGCGGGGGAGTGGTCGCGCTCACCTCGTGCAAGCGCGCTCGACGCGCCGGGGTCGGACCCCATTAGGCTGCGGGCTCCCCGACGTCGGAGCGACAGTCATGGCCTCCTCCCGCCCCAACCTCTTCGTCCGCATGTGGCGCTACATGACGGCCGCGCTCACGGGCAGGTTCGACGAGATGGCCGACCCCAAGGTCCAGCTCGAGCAGGCGATCATGGAGGCGCAGGACAACCACCGCCAGCTCAAGGAGCAGGCGGCCAACGTCATCGCCAACCAGAAGCAGACCGAGCTGCGGCTCGAGCGGGTGATGGCCGAGATGGAGAAGCTCAACGGCAACGCCCAGCAGGCCCTCCTGATGGCCGAGGAGGCACGCGCGAACGGCGACGACGAGAAGGCGGCCGAGTACGAGAAGGCGGCCGAGTCGATCGCCACCAAGCTCATCACGACCGAGCAGGAGGTCGAGGACCTCAAGCAGCTCGCGCTCGAGTCGGCGAAGGCGTCGCAGCAGGCCAAGGACGCCGTGAGCCAGAACTCGATGGTCCTGCAGCAGCGCCTCGCCGAGAAGCAGAAGCTCCTGGGGCAGCTCGACCAGGCGAAGATGGCCGAGCAGATGAACGAGGCCATGGCGTCGCTGAACGAGACCGTCGGCCAGGACGCGCCGTCCTTCGAGGAGGTCCGGGCGAAGATCGAGCGCCGGATGGCCAAGGCGCAGGCGACCGGCGAGCTCGCGGACGCCGGCGTGGAGAGCAGGATGCTCGAGGTCGAGCAGGCCTCCCGCAACGTCGAGGCCCAGAAGCGCCTCTCCGAGCTGCGCAGCAAGCTCGGCATCGCCGGGGCCACGGTGGCCGAGACGGCACCGACGCCGGAGGAGCTGGCCGCACCGGCCGAAGCCGAGGGCGAGACCGCCAGCGGCACCGCGGACTGACGTGCCCACCGACCTCGCCGCCCACCTGCGGGAGCACGGCTACCGCGTCACCGAGCCCCGGTTGCGCGTGTACGAGCTGCTGCGCAACGGCGAGGGCCACCTCACGGCCGACGAGATCGCCGACGCCCTGGCCGACGGTGACGACCCCGTCACGCTGTCATCGGTCTACCGGGTCCTGGCGGTGCTGGAGGAGCTCGACGTCGTGCGGTCGAGCCGGCTGGGGGAGGGGGACGTCAGCCACTGGGAGCTGGCCCACCCCGACGAGCACTTCCACGTGGTGTGCAACCAGTGCGGGGACGTCGACCACCACCGGGGGTCGCTGGTCGCGGTGATCGAGGAGCACCTCAGCGACGGGCACGGCTTCACGCCGGAGGAGGTGACCGTCCTCGTCCGTGGCACCTGTGCCGCGTGCCGGGCGGCCTCATGAGCGGAGGCCCCTCCGACACACACGCCACGATCCTGGACGCGGCCTTCACGGTCATCGGGCGCGTCGGGATCGCCAAGCTGGCCCTCGAGGACGTCGCCACGGAGGCAGGCGTGTCGCGCCAGACCGTCTACCGGCACTTCGGCAGCCGCGACGGGCTCCTCTCGGCCGTCATCGTCCGGGAGGAGGAGGCGCTGCTGGCCCTGGTCGACGACGCCACCGACGGCGTCGACGACCTCGAACAGGCCGTCGCACGTGGCCTGGCCGCCGCGCTGCGCGGCGCCGAGGACCACCCCCTGCTGCAGCGCCTGCTGCGGTCGGAGCCCGAGGCGCTGCTGCCGTTCCTGACGCTGGGTTCGGGCCCCGTGCTGTCCATCGTCGGGCCAGCCATCGCCGCGGTCGTGGAGCGACGGGCCCCGGCGCTGCCCGCCGCCACGCGCGAGTTCCTCGGCGACGCAGTCGGCCGGGTCGTCGTCTCCTACGCCATCAGCCCGCGTGACGACATCGACGACACCGCGCGCCGGCTCGCCGAGATGGTGGCGGGGTACGTGCGCTCCGTGGCGACCGCACCCGCCCCGTAGCATCGTGCAGCACGACACGGAACGGATGCCCGGTGGATGACGCGACCCGCGACTGGGTCGACGAGGTGCTCGACGGCGCGACCTGCTGGGGGGCCGAGCTGGACACCACCTACCGGGTGCTCGCCGTGACGGTCGAGCCCCGGCCCGACCGGCACCCGGACGGTGACGTCGACGACCGTCGGCTGCAGCTGCTGCTGCACCCCTGCAGCGAGGTCGCCGCCCGGCTCCTGCACGATGGCTCGACAGTGGAGCAGTTCGGGGTGGACCAGCTCGTCGCCGTCGTCGACCGGCTCGACGGGCCGGTGCTCCACGCACCGGTCGTCAGCGCGGATCCCCAGCCGTTGTCGGGCGAGCTGAGCCTCGAGGGCGCCGCGAACCTCACGGTCCAGGACGGTCGACGGCACGCGGCGCTGTTCGAACTCGCGGGGGAGGACCGCACGCTGGTCCTACGGGTGACCTATGACGAGCTCGAGTTGCGCCGTCCCGACGGCTCGTCCGTCTCTCGCTGAGCGCCCACCGGCTGCCGCAGGTCGATCAGGGCCGACCGGCGGTCGAGCTCCGCGTCCTCGTCGGAGGCCAGTACGGCGTCGACGAGCAGCTGCCAGCGATCGTCCTCGAGCGGCGGCATCTCCACCTCGGTCCCCCAGGGTCGTTGCTCACTACATCGGCAGGAAGCCCGTCGAAGTGGAGCCCCGGATCATGGGACACCTCCCTCAGTCGAGTCCGTCCATGATCCGCCGCTGGTCGCGCGCGACCTTGCGCACGTAGCGCATGGTCGTGTCCTGACTGGCGTGGCCGAGGAACTCCTGGACGGCCGGTGTGGGGACCCCGTTCTCCACCAGTTGGACGGCCACCGTGTGCCGCAGGGCGTGGACGAGGGCGCCGGGGGAGCGCTGTTCCTCGAGCCCGGTGCGGCGGTAGAGCTTGGCCACCCGGTAGCGGATCGCGTCCGGGGTCAGGGCCGAGCCGTCGTTCGCGACGAGCAGGGGAGCCGGTCCCGCCAGCGAGCCCACGTCGCGGAACCGCTCGGAGTCGCGGTACGCGTCCAGGAGCGCCTCGAGGTCGTGGTGGACGGCCACCTGGCGCCGCTTGCCGCCCTTGCCGACGATCGTCAGGGTGCGGTCGCCCGCCGGGCCGGTCAGCGCACCGTTGGTCAGGTCGGCCACCTCCTGGAGGCGCGCGGCGGTGTAGAGGAACGTGCCGACCAGCGCGACGTCACGCTCCGGCCACGGGTCGCGGTCGGGGCGGACACGGGTGCGCGGGTCGCGCTGGCGGCGCTCCAGCTCGCTCCCTGGCTCGAGATCGGCGTCGTGGGGGACCGGTGTCGCCGCCGCGGCGAGCAGGGCGGCCCTGACCTCCGCCGGGTCACCGGGCAGCGAACGGACGTCGTCGGCCCGGCCGGTGGTGGCGTCGACGCTTGCCCTGGCCGTCGCCTTGGGGACGCCGGCCATGGGGTTGCCCTCCACGACGTCCGTGGCCGTGAGGTGGTCGAAGAGCCGCGTCCAGGCCGAGTGGGCGCGGCGTGCGGAGCTCACGGCGTGCGTCGCCGTCCACGCCCCGAACGCACGGCGCAGGGTGGAGCCGTCGAGCTGTTCGATGGTGAGGTCGTCGAGGTCCGCCTCCGTGACGTGGGCTGCCGCGAGTCGGGCGAGCTCGCGGCCCGTGAGCCCGCTCGCATCAGGGCGCTGGGCCGCGACGGCCAGCTGTGCGACGCCCGTGATGTCGCTGGCGTAGGCACGACGCGTGTTCTCGGCGGCGCCCTGCGGCTCGAGCTCCTCAACGAGCAGCCCGTGCAGCGCCCGGGGGAGCGTCACCTCGCTCGCACGGCTCGACACCCGGACCTCGCTGGTCGCATCGTGCTCGACGGTAGCCAGCTGCCCCGGGCGGTCCAGGGAGGTCCGTCAGTCCTCGACGTCGTGCTCGGCCGTCAGCTTCTCGAGCTCGTCGACCTGTTCACCGAGCGACGCCTGGAACTCCTTGACGAGCTCCTCCATGCGCTCCCTGCGTTCCTCGATGCTGCTCTCGTAGGTGTCCAGGGTGTCGGCGACACGGTCGATCACGCGGGCGAGACGGTCCCCGTCCGGCACCGTGCCGTCGGCGTCGAGGGCCTCGAGCCGCGTTCGGATCGAGTCCATCCGGCGTTCGAGTGCATCGCCGATCAGCCCGATGGCGCGCGCCAGGTCGTCGCCGTCCTCGAGGCTTCGCTGCAGCTCGTGGAGCCGCGTCGTCAGCTCGCTGTCGTCCACTCGTCGTCTCCTGACCCGCTGCGAACCGAAGCAGAGCGGCGCGCAGGCAGCAACTCAGTCGTGCGCCACGGCCAACCGTGCCGTCGTGCCCTCCGTGTCGTGCTGGACGTCGAGGCCGTCGACGAGCGTCCCCACGCTGGGGTGCACGACCACGTCGCGGGCGTCCGCACGGAACACGACCGTCGAGTGGTCGTCCTCCACGTGCACCCGCAGCTCCACGCGGACGTGTTCGTCCTGGGGGAGTGCGTAGAAGAGCTCGTCGAGCGCCACGCGGAGGTCGTCCAGGCGGGCGAGCGAGGACGTGCGCTCGGAGACCACGGTCATGACGCCGTACACCGCCGCGGCGACCGTCGGCGGCTGCACAGCGAACTCGATCCTGAGGTCCGGCACGCTTGCCTCCTGTCACTCACCTACCACGTCTGCGGCGTTTCACGTCAGCAGGTGCTGTCGAGGCTCCTGAACGCGCGCTGGCCGGTGGCCGAGCGCACCTTCCCTCCCAGAGAACCGGTTCGTTCTGATCACAACGCATGTTGACAGGCCCATCGAAGGTGTCTGGTCATATCGTGCGTTTGCCGCACGCCAGCGAGCACTCCACGGAGTCGGACATATGCGGCAGTTAGTCCCGCCGAAACTTCAGATTCCCATGGAAGTGCCGCTTGCAGGTGACAGCAGGTTGCCCGATTCCGGGGGTGTGGCGGTTGAGGCACGGCCGTGGGGGCAGTTCCCTCGTACTCGCGAGGACGACCTCGCCAAGCACGACGCACGACCAGGAGCACGACCCACAACTGGCAACCCGAGGGGGGAAACACGATGAGCGACCCGAGTCGACATACGACGACACTGCTTCGGCGCGAGATCACCAATCTCGACGACCGTGACCTGATCGAGGTCATCCGCAGCAGTGACGAGAGGGAAGCGGACGCCGCGCGGACGGAGCTGACCGAGCGGTACCAGCCGCTGGTCATCGGCCAGTCCGCCAAGCTGCACCGTGGCCGCGGACCCGACCACCAGGACGTGATCTCCGTCGCGCAGCACGGTCTGCAGAAGGCGATCGCCGACTACGACCTCGAGCACGGGGCGCCGTTCGCGGCGTACGCCCGCGCCAAGGTCCGTGGTGAGATGATGCGTTGGTTCCGTGACGGCCGGTACTCGGTCCACGTACCGCGCCCGCTGCACGAGCGCTTCATGCAGGTCCGGCGTGCTGCCGCACAGCTCGAGGCCGAGCTCGCGCGCGAGCCGGACGTCGAGGAGATCGCCGAGCGGCTCGACTGCTCGACCAGCGAGGTCCTCGAGGCGATGGCCGTGCGCTCCGCGCAGCGCAGCCGCGTCAACCAGCTCACGGCCCGTCTGGGTGGTTCCGAGACGATGGACGTCCCGGACCCAGACCTCGCGGCCGCACTCGACCAGCTCGACGAACGGGACCAGACGCTGCTGTACCGGCGTTTCTGGGAAGGCCGTTCGCAGCGCGTGGTCGGTGAGGAGCTGGGCGTCTCGCAGGCGCACGTCTCGCGTCTGGAGAAGCGCGCGCTCGAGCAGCTCAAGGAGCTGATCGGTCCGCGCCGCGCCGCCGCCATCGCCTGACACCCCACCAGGAGCATCGGGGAGGGCCCGTCGCCGTGTGCGACGGGCCCTCGTCGTGTGTGGTCGTCACTGCAGCAGCGTATTCCGCATAATCCGTGTTATCAGGAATACAATGCCGGAACGGCAGGCCCCACTCACGCCAGCGTGTACGTCCGGTCCTCGTAGCGCACGGTCCCCGCGTCCACGGCGATCCGTCGGGCCCCGTTGAGGCTGCGTCCGTCCGGGAGGCCGAGCTTCTCCACGAGCTGGTCGACCGTGGCCGTGCCGCCGAGGTCCTGCAGTGCGCCGGTCAGGTCCTCGGGCGTCACCGTCGGTCGCTTCGGCGTCGTGCTGCGGCTGCGCCGCTTCTTGGGCGCCGTGCCGTTCTGCAGCGCCTCCACGGACGCGATCGCCGCCCGCAGGTCCTCGGCCGCCTGCTCGAGCGCCGCACGACGGTCGTCCAGGCCCGCAAGCTCGGCCTCGACCTCCTTGAGTTGTCCGCGCAGGACGTCACTGTTCGCCACGGTCACTCCTCGTGTCGGGCTCGACCGCGCAACGTAGTCAGCATCGCCTGCGCGATGTGCGCCTTTCGTGCAGCGATCAGCGTGGGTGGCAGCTCCCCCGCGGACCGGCTCAGAGGCGCTCGACGCCGGTCCGGTCGAACAACTGTGTCACAGCCCCTTCGACACGGTTCCGCCCGCGTTCCTTGGCGTGGTAGAGACAGGCATCGGCGGTCGAGACCAGGTCCGACCGCGAGGCGATGCCGTCCTCCGCCGTGGCCACGCCGAAGCTGGCGGTCACCCCCAGCTCCGCACCGGTCTCCTCCACGGCGCGGCGGAGCCGGTGCGCGACGCGCATCGCCTCGTCGAAGTCGGCCTGCGAGAGGATCAGCACGAACTCCTCGCCGCCGTACCGGGCCACCAGGTCGTACGGGCGGCGTTCCCGGTCGAGCGTCTGCGCGATCTGGGCCAGGGTGCGGTCACCCACGACATGGCCACGCTGGTCGTTGAGGCGCTTGAAGTGGTCGACGTCGCAGAGCACGAGCGACAGGGGCGACCGCTCGCGGCGTGCCCGGGACAGCTCCTTGTCGAACATCTCGTCGAAGGTGTGCCGGTTGGCGACGCCGGTGAGCGCGTCCGTGCGGGCCTGGAGGTCCAGCCGCTCGGTCGCCCACGCGTTCGCCAGCGCGAGCGCTGCGTGCGCCGCCAGGCGCTTGTAGCTCTCGACGGTGCTGCGCTGCAGCCCCGCCGCGACACCGTCGCGGTGGACGACCAGCAGGACGCCCACGGCGGCGTCGCCGGCCACCATGGGGACCGCGAACACGTTCGTGGGGTCGCCCAGCAGCTGCCGCAGGTCGGTGTCGGCCTCGTCGGTGAGGCCCTGTGCGCGCACGGTGGTGCGACTGGCGACCACCTCGTGCAGCAGCGACCCGGCCGGGGCGGTCAGGACCGTCTCGCGCTCCGCGTCCTCACCCAGCCGCGCGAGGACGATCGGCTCGTCGCGTGTGTCGACGACCACCACCTGACGGACCTCGCCGATGCGCAGCACGTGCTCGGCCAGCACCCGCGCCGTCTCGGTCGGCGTGCCCGCCGCCGCTGCCGCCTGCCCGAACGAGGCGTGGACGTGCTGGTCCAGTCGCTCCCGCAGCAGGACCCGTTCGTTGATGGCCGAGGCGCTCGCCGTGAGCAACGTCGCGATCCAGAGTGCGATCAGCAGACCGCCGAGCTCGGGTCCGGTGGTGAGGCGGCTGCCGTCGACACGGTCGACCGCGTCGATGAGCCCGAGCTCCTGCATCTCGTTGGAGACCAGCAGGAGCAGCGAGACCCAGACCGCGCTCCGCACCGCCACCTGCCGCGACAGCAGCAGCGCGGTCGTGGCCGCGTGGATGACCACCGCGTAGCGGACCGGCGTGGCACTGCCCCCGGCCAGGTAGAGCGCGGTGACGATCGCCAGGCCCTCGACCAGGACGGTCCCGACGAGCAGCCGACTCGACGGGCGGACGCCGAGGTCGAGGCGGTGCCGGGCCCAGAGGTCGAGCAGCAGCACGACGCCGAACAGTGCGGCGGCCAGCAGGGTCCTGACGGCCGTCCCGTCGACGCCGAAGGCGACACCGGCCAGCGTCCCGACGGCAACCGTGACGCGGCTCCACCGCAGCGCCCCGAGGCGCTCGGTGAGCGAGACGTGGTCCTCCATGGACCAGCGCGCCGGGTTCAACGTCTCCACACCGTCCTCCGTGCCGTGCCACGCGGGTCCCGGGGCCATCGTCCGCAGCCCGGGGCGGGCCGCTCCCGCCGGTGCGTCGGGACGGGGTGAGGCCGTAGTGTGCCGGACGACGTCGCGGTGCGGGAGGAGCGAGGTGGGGGCGCTGGACCACCGTGCAGGGGGCGCTTCCGTCGCTCGGCACCGGCCGTCCGCCACACTGCCCCCCGACGCCGAGCAGACGGCGGTGGGTCCGTGAGTCGTGTCCTCTGGGTGGTCGCCAGTGCGCTGGCGGTCCTCCTCCTCGTGCTCATCGCGGTCGGGTGGCGTCCGGTGGTCCTGGTGTCCGACTCGATGGCACCGACCGCGCCCGCGGGTTCACTGCTCATCGTGCGCCCGGTGGCCCCCGAGGACGTCGCCCTCGGGGACGTCCTGTCGGTGCCGCTGCCCGCCGGGGACGGCCGCGTCACCCACCGCGTCGTCGCACTCGGTGAGGACGAGGGCACTCGCTGGGTGCGGTTGCAGGGCGACGCCAACGTCACACCCGACGCCGGTCGGGTCCGTCTGGAAGGAAGCACACTGCGCATGGTCACGGTGATCCCGGTGCTCGGCCGCGTCGTCGGCGGTGACAACCCCGTGCTGCTCGCCGGACTCGTGCTCCTGCTGGTCGGGACGCTCGGTCTCGCGTTCGTCGAGCGGTACAGCCGCCGCGACGACGGGGAGGTGCGTGGGCGGCACGAGCCACGCCTGCCCACCGGGACCGGTGGTCTCGACACGCGGGCACTCGCGCTCTTCGCCACGCTCGAGGCATTGGCCGAGGACGGCATGGACCCCCAGACGCTGGAGGCGCTGGCCCGTGCCCGCGTCGGTGCGCTGCTGGGCCTCGGCGCCGTCGACGAGAGCCCCGAGGGCGACCGGCTCGACGACGGGGCCCGGTTCGTCCTCATCGCCCTCGCCGACGCCGACCCGGACGCCCTCGCGGTCGTCCCGGCCACGTCCCGCAGGGCCCACGAGGCCCGTGACGTGGTGACCGACTGGTGGCACCGGCACGAGCAGAGCGTGCCGACCGCGGTCCGCACCGAACTGCACGACGTCCTGGTCGCAGCCGGCTCACCCGACGAGGAGGCAGCTGTCGTCACGGAAGGTGGCATCGGCCCGAGCGGTCCGGTTGACTGAGCCGCGCGTGCCGGTCCGTCGGTCGGCCACGGCACGTGCCTCCGCAACAGAGCGCTGACCACACCCCCGGGGAACGCACATGTCCGACCTGTCATCCGTCGACGTCGACCTCGACAAGGCGCGCGTCGCCTTCGACTCGAGCATCGACGGCGTGCTCGCCGCCGTCCAGTCCGCCCTCGACGGCATCCAGGACCAGATCGAACGGCTGGAGGGTGTGCACGCCGAGCTGGAGGCCAAGCGGGAGAAGGTCGAGACCGAGATCGACGCCCTCGCCGACCGTGCGGCACAGCTCGAGGCCCTCGCGCTGCCGGCGCCGGTGTCCGAGGGTGTCGTCTACGACGACGAGGTCGTGGAGTACGTCGACGAGGACGGCCAGGTCGTCGAGTACGTCGACGATGACGACGACGTGATCGTGGAGTACGTCGACGA
>CAYMGL010000006.1:0-29020 GCA_964389945.1 uncultured Actinomycetota bacterium | reverse complement strand
GGCTATGACTGCGAGACGGCGACACCAACGGTCACGGGCATGACCGTCGATGGGCAGCCCATCGCCAACATGCCACAGAGCGTTCCGACACTGGGCCGCGACTTCACGCTGCCCCAGGACTGGAGCCGTGACGAGGCGCTCTCGTTCTGGTTCCACGGCTCGGGTGGCGGTGAGGAGATCGGCGTCACGCTGAAGGACAACGCTGCCCCCGACCCCGGGCCGGCTGGTTGGGAGTTGGCATGGAGCGACGAGTTCGACGGTGAAGCAGGTACGGCGCCGGACGTGGACAACTGGACCCACGAGATCGGTGACGTCACGCCGGACGGCAAGAACGGGTGGGGCAACACCGAGCTCCAGTACTACACCGACAGCACCGACAACGCCGCCCACGACGGCGACGGCAACCTCGTGATCACCCTGCGTGAGAACGACGACGAGGCGTTGCAGTGCTACTACGGCACGTGCGAGTACACCTCGGCGCGCCTGTTGTCGTGGCACAAGTCCGAGTTCGCCTACGGGCGGGTCGAGTCACGGCTCAAGCTGCCCATCCCCGAGGGTGGGTACGAGGGGGTCGACCTGCGCGGTCTGTGGCCTGCGTTCTGGAGCCTCGGCGCCGACATCGACCGGACCCCGTGGCCGGCCGCTGGTGAGATCGACATCATGGAGTGGGTCGGTCGGATCCCGGACGAGATCTTCGGCACCATCCATGGTCCGGGCTACTCCGGAGGCCAGTCCTTCGGAAGCACCCGGGACTTCCCGAACGCGACGAGCGACGGCTACCACGAGTTCGCGGTCGAGTGGGAACCGAACGAGATCCGGTGGTACCTCGACGGTGAGCTCTACCACACTGCGACACCCGACGACGTCAACGGTGAGTGGGTCTTCGACAAGCCCTTCTTCCTGCTGCTGAACTTCGCGATCGGCGGCAACTTCGGCGGTGCGGTCGGCGACGAGGTGGCCTTCCCGCAGGAGTACGCGGTCGACTACGTGCGCGTCTACGAGGCGCCCGACACGGCGGAGCGGTTCGAGGCCTCGTTCACCGACGAGGAAGCGGGCTGGCAGCAGGTCACCATCCCGTTCAAGGACTTCGAACGCAGCGTCGAGCAGCCGGACGGCGCGCCCGATGACGGGCTCTCGCTCGACGAGGTGAACGGCTACGGCTTCAGCCTGGTCGACGGCGGGACCTCGGACGGCGCCCTGCGCATCGACCAGGTCCGCCGCGTGGCTGCGCCTGCGCCGGCCGAGTTCGAGGTGACGTCGCTGGACGACGGCGCGAGGGGATCCCTGCGCGACGCCATCGGCTACGTGGCCGACGGTGGCACGGTGACCATCGCTCCGGAGCTCGCGGGTGAGACCGTCGTGCTGGACCGCGGGCCGATCGTGGTGGACGGCAAGTCCGTCGCCATCGAAGGCGCCGGTGTCACCGTCGACGGCGGCGCCCGCGACCGCGTGCTGATCCTCGAAGCAGGCGCCGAGGTCACACTGACCGACGCCACGCTGCGCAACGGCTTCGGCTGGCAGCTGGGTGGGTGCGTCCTGAACAACGGGAGGCTCGTGCTCGACGGTGTCACTGTCACTGACTGCGAGATGGCCACCGACGCCGGTGACTTCTGGCAGGGCGGTGGCGGCATCTACACCGGCGAGTGGGGCACGCTCCACCTGCTCGACACCGTCGTGTCGGGCAACACGTCGGGGTGGTCCGGCGGTGGCGTGTACAGCTTCTTCAACACGACGACGACGGTCGAGCGGAGCACGATCGCAGGCAACGTCGCCAGCGACGTCGGCGGTGGATTCCGCCTGCTCGGCGACGCCACCATCGTCGACTCGGTGATCAGCGGCAACTCGTCGCTGGCGTGGCACGGGGGAGCGCTGTTCCTGACCGACGGCGTGCTCGACGTCAGCGGCACCGAGATCCTCGACAACGTCGCGACGAACCCGGACGGGCCAGTGGCAGCGATCTTCGTGGGAACGTTCGGCGCCGGAGCCGCCACGATGAACATCGCCGACAGCACCGTGACCGGCAACGTCTCGTTCGGGTGCTTCCTCGCCCCATGGGGTTCTGGACCGGTCGCCATCAACTCGCTGGGTGGCAACACCTTCCAGGACGGCACGTGCAACCCGGTCGCCGACGACACGGTGCTGCCGTGACCCACCAACCAGCCCTCCCCGCGCGGTACTCCCGCCGCGCGGGGGGCGGCGCCCGCCCGCAGGGAAGCGCGCTCCCCCCTGCAGGCGGTCCTCCCGACCCGTTCGACCAACAGGACGACGACGTGCAGACCCCGGAGACCTCCTCGGTCTCGACCTCCCGCGCGACCCGGCTCCGCGAGTGGCTGACGCTCGGCCCGATGGAGACGCTGGCCGTGCTGCTGGTGCTCATCGGCCTGCTCGCGTCGTGCACCAGCGGCACCGAGCCGACGGCCGACGAGGACGTCGCTGCCGACACCGGGCCGGTCTACCTCGACGCAACAGCCGCGGTCGAGGACCGCGTCGCCGACCTGCTCGGGCGCATGACGCTGGATGACAAGGTCGGGCAGATGACCCTGATCGAGAAGGGGTCGATCAGCCCGGAGGAGCTCGTCGAGTTCAGGGTCGGCGCCGTCCTCAGCGGTGGTGGGGGCGCACCCCGACCCAACAGCCCGGAGGCCTGGCGCGAGCTCGTCGGTGGCTACCAGGACGCGGTGGCGGACACTGACCTGGCCATCCCGGTGCTGTACGGCGTCGACGCCGTGCACGGGCACAACAACCTCCGCGATGCGGTCATCTTCCCGCACAACGTCGGGCTCGGGGCCACCCGCGACGCCGACCTCGTGCAGCGCATCGCCCGGGCGACCGCCATCGAGACGGCGGCGACCGGCATCCGCTGGAACTACGCCCCGGTGCTCGCCGTGCCGCAGGACATCCGCTGGGGCCGCGCGTACGAGGCCTACGGCGAGGACGCCGACCTGGTCAGCGAGCTGGCCGCCGCCTACGTCACCGGCCTGCAGGGCGACGACCTCACCGCCGCAGACGCCGTGCTCGCGACGCCGAAGCACTGGGTCGGCGACGGGGGCACCGGCTGGGGCACCTCGACCGCCGCCGGCTACCAGATCGACCAGGGCGTGACGCTCGCTGACGAGGAGACGCTGCGGGACGTGCACATCGCGCCGTACCCGGCCTCGTTCGAGGCCGGTGCCATCACCGTCATGGCGAGCTACTCGTCATGGGAGAACGGCAAGGTCCACGGCGACGAGTTCCTGCTGACCGACGTGCTGCGTGGCGAGCTCGGCTTCGACGGGATGGTCGTGTCGGACTGGGGCGCGGTCGACCAGGTCGCCCCCGGCGACTACTACGGCTCGATCGTGCAGTCGGTCAACGCCGGCATCGACCTCGTCATGGTCCCCATCGAGTACGAGCTGTTCCAGACAGCGCTGCGTGGCGCGGTCGAGCAGGGCGACATCACCGAGGAACGCCTCGACGAGGCCGTCGGCAACATCCTCGAGGTGAAGTTCCGGATGGGGCTGTTCGAGGAGCCACTGCCGGGTGAGGAGCTCGTCGGCGAGATCGGCAGCGACGAGCACCGGGCGTTGGCACGCGAGGCGGTGGCCAAGTCGGCAGTCCTCCTGCGCACCGACGGCGAGACCCTGCCGCTGTCCGTCCCGGCGGGCGAGCGCCTGCTGGTCGCCGGCCCGGCCGCTGACGACGTCGGCATCCAGTCCGGCGGCTGGACCATCGCGTGGCAGGGCGACACCGGGGACATCACGGCGGGCACCACGATCCTCGAGGGTCTGACCGCGGCCGTCGACGGCGAGGTCGTCTACAACCGCACCGGCCGCTTCGAGGACGAGACCGCCACGGTCGGTGTCGCCGTCATCGGTGAGCGGCCGTACGCGGAGGGCCGCGGCGACGACGCCGACCTGCGCCTGTCCGACAGCGACCTCGACGTCGTCGCCCGGCTCGCCGAGCAGGTCGAGCGCGTGGTGGTGGTGCTCGTCAGCGGTCGCCCGCTCGTGCTCGGCCAGGACCTCGCGGCAGCCGACGCCGTCGTCGCGGCGTGGCTGCCGGGCAGCGAGGGGGCCGGCGTCGCCGACGTGCTCACCGGCGCGGTGCCGTTCAGCGGACGCCTGCCCTACACCTGGCCCGCCACGGTGGACGTGCTCGGCCAGCCGCGGACCAGTGCATGTGACGGTGCGCTGCACCCTTACGGTTTCGGGCTCGGGATCGACGGCGACCTCCTCCCGGACGCCGCGACCTGTGCTGCGGAGGACGAGGCGTGACGATGACAGGGACCGTGACCGGCCGACTCGTGACCGACACCGACGGTGGCGAGTGGTACCGCATCGAGCACGTGGAGCGGATGGAGCCGTTCCTCATGACCGTGGTGTCCGACACCGACCTGTGGATGTTCGTGTCCAGCGCCGGGCCGCTGACCGCGGGTCGCGTCGACGCGGACCACGCGCTGCTGCCCTACGAGACCGACGACCGGCTCCACCGGGCCGCTGGCGTGACCGGACCGCTGACCCTGCTGGTCCGGACCGTCGACGGCGCACGGCAGGTCTGGCGTCCCTTCGGCCGGGACCTCGCCCCGGGCTGCACCCGCGCCGTGGCGAAGCGGACGGTCGGCAACGCACTGCTCCTCGAGGAGCACAACGACGCCTGGGAGCTGACGTTCCGCATGACCTGGGCGCCCGCACCGTCGCACGGCTGGGTGCGCACCGTCGAGCTGATCGACCGGTCCGGCGACGGCGCGACGCTCGAGGTGCTCGACGGCCTGCTCGACGTGATGCCGGCCGGGGTCGACGCCGGGACCGAGCAGGTGACGTCGAACCTCGTCGACGCCTACAAGCGCAGCGAGACAGGTCGGTGGGGGACCGCCGCCGTCTACACGCTCCAGTCGCTGATCACCGACCGCGCCGAGCCCGCGGAGGCACTGGCCGCGACGCTCGTGTGGTCGTCCGGGCTGGACGACGCCACGGTGCACCTCGACGAACGCGTCGTCGACGCGGTGGCGCACGGCCGCGAGCCTGCCCCCCGGGACCTGCTGACCGGACGGCGTGGGAGCTACCTGCTGCACGCCGCGGTCACGATCGCCCCCGGTGCCAGCACGTCGTGGCAGCTGGTGGCGGACACCGGGCTCGGCCACGCGGACGTGGTCGACCGCGTCGCGGCCGCGGCCCGGCCGGACGCCAGGGAGACGGTCGAGCGGGACATCACGGCGGGCGACCGACGCCTGCGCGACCTGCTGGCCGACGCGGACGGCTTCCAGACCACCGGTGACCGGATCGCCGACGCGCACCACCTGTCCAACGTGCTGTTCAACTCGATGCGCGGAGGCGTCTTCCCGCACGGCCATCGCGTCCCGCGTGCGGACCTCCTGGCGTTCCTCGCGGACCGCAACGCACCGGTGCACGAGCGCTGGGCCGACGACGACCTCTTCGCCGACGAGTGGCTGGACCTCGACGCGCTGCGGACAGCCGTCGCCGGGACGGGCGACACGGACCTGCTGCGGCTCGTCCTCGAGTACCTCCCGCTGACGTTCTCGCGACGACACGGTGACCCGAGCCGCCCCTGGAACCGGTTCGCCATCCGCGTGCGGGGCGACGACGGCGAGCAGCTGCTGGCCTACGAGGGCAACTGGCGCGACATCTTCCAGAACTGGGAGGCGCTGCTGCGGTCGTACCCGGCGTGGTTCCCGCACGTGGTCGCCAAGTTCGTGAACGCCACGACCACGGACGGACACAACGCGTACCGGCTCAGCCGTGACGGCATCGACTGGGAGGTCCCCGAGCCGCACGACCCCTGGAGCAACATCGGCTACTGGGGCGACCACCAGATCGTCTACCTCCTGCGGCTGCTGGAGGGCTGGCAGGCCGCTGACCCCAGCGGGGTCACCCCGTGGCTCGACCGGACGCTGTTCACGTACGCCGACGTGCCCTACCGCCTCGCCGACCACGAGGCGATGGTCACCAATCCGCGCGACACGATCACGTACGACCACGCCCGGGCAGCGGACGTCATGGCACGCGTCGAGGCCATCGGCGCCGACGGCAGGCTCGTCGTCGACGATCGCGGCGACCTGGTCCACGTGACGCTGCTGGAGAAGCTGCTGGTCCCGGCGCTCGCGAAGCTCTCGGCGTACGTCCCGCAGGGCGGCATCTGGATGAACACCCAGCGGCCCGAGTGGAACGACGCCAACAACGCCCTGGCCGGCTACGGCCTGTCCATGGTGACGCTCTACCACCTCGAGCGGTACGTGGACGTCGTCGCGGCGTTCGTGGCGGACGTCGACGATGACACCGTCGCGCTGTCCGTGCCCGTGGCGGCATGGCTGACCGAGATCGGGGATGCCCTGGCAGCAGCCCCACCGGTCGCGGGCGACGACACGGGACGGCGCCGTCTGCTGGACGCGCTCGGTCGCGCCGGTGCGGCCTACCGCGGTGTGACCGCCGACGAGTTCGACACCACGACCAAGGACGTGCCCGTGGCCGCCGTCCTGGAGCTGCTGCGCACGGCACAGGAGCACCTCCGGGCGAGCATCGCCGCCGGGCGCCGCGACGACGGGCTCTTCCACGGCTACAACCTGCTGTCGCTCGGTGACGGCACCGCCTCCGTCGGCCACCTGCCGCCCATGCTGGAGGGGCAGGTGGCAGCGCTGACCACGAGCGCCGTCGACGGTGACGGGGCCATCGCGCTGGTCGACGCCCTGTTCGCCTCGCCGCTGCTGCGCGACGACCTGGGCACCTTCATGCTCTACCCGGCCACCGTCCCGCCGGCCTTCCTCGACCGCAACACGATCGGGGCTGAGGCCAGGCGACGCGTCCCCGCGCTCGAGCGGGTCGCCGCCGAGGGCCCGCCCGGCATCGTCGAGGCGGACCACGAGGGCGAGCTCCACTTCGGTCCGGACATGATGAACGCCGCGGTCCTCCGCCGGGCGCTCGGTGCGACCGACCTCGGGGACGAGGAGGTCGGTGACGTCGTCGACGTCTACGAGGAGCTCTTCGACCACCACGCCTTCACGGGTCGCTCCAGCGGCATGTTCGGCTACGAGGGCATCGGCTCGATCTACTGGCACATGGTCTCCAAGCTGCTGCTGGCCGTGCAGGAGCAGCACGACCGGGCGGTCGCCGCCGACGCCGACGCCGCGGTCCTGGAGGGCCTGCGTGCGGCCTACCGGCGGGTCCGCGACGGGCTCGGCTCGCGCAAGGACCCGGCGACCTTCGGTGCGATCCCGACCGACTGCTACTCGCACACACCGGCACACGCCGGCGCGCAGCAGCCCGGGATGACCGGTCAGGTCAAGGAGGAGGTGCTGACGCGGCCCGCGGAGCTGGGGTTGCGGCTGGCCGCCGGCGTGCTCGGCACGACGACGCCGCTGCTGCCCACCGAGGAGGTGCTCGGTCCGGACGGCACGGCCGCCTGCACCGTCTGTGCCACACCCGTCAGCATCGTCGCCGCCAGCGATGACGAGGTCGTCGTCACGCGACACGACGGCACCGTCGACCGCTACGCGGGGACGGCCCTGTCCGAGCAGGACAGCGCCGCCGTGCTCGGTCGCACCGGCGACGTCACGCACGTCGAGTTCCGCACGAGGCTCACATGAGACGCCTGCCACGACTGCTCGCAGCGCTGGCCGTGGCCGGTGTGGTCGCCGGCTGCTCGACAGCCGACACGGCAACCGACGCGGACGCGCAGGCTGCTGCCGACCAGGGCCAGTCCGAGGACGCACCCGCGGTCGACGACGAGGACCCCTGGGAGCTCGTCTGGGAGGACACCTTCGACGGCGAGGCCGGCAGTCCGCCGGACGCGCAGTGGTGGAACCACGAGGTCGGCGGTGACGGCTGGGGCAACCAGGAGCTGCAGTACTACGTCGACGGCGGACAGGCGGCGGCGCTGGACGGCGAGGGCCACCTCGTCATCACGGCTGCCGAGGGCACACCCGCCGACGGCAACGGGTGCTGGTACGGCGAGTGCCGCTACACGAGCGCCCGACTGACGACGCGCGACAAGGTCGACGTCGAGTACGGCCGCATCGAGGTGCGGGCGAAGGTCCCCGTCGGCGACGGGATGTGGCCGGCGTTCTGGATGCTCGGCACGAACATCGACCTCAGGGGTTGGCCGAACGCCGGCGAGATCGACGTGATGGAGCACATCGGGCGGGAGCCCGACCGGGTCCACGGGACCGTGCACGGCCCGCGGTACTCCGGCGGCGAGGGCATCGGCGGCAGCTACCGCTTCGAGGACGCACCGCCGAGCGCGGACTTCCACACCTACGCGATCGAGTGGGAGCCAGAACGGATCCGTTGGTACGCCGACGACGTCCACTACGCCACGGTCATGCCCTCGATCCTGCCCCGGGCACAGAACTGGGTGTTCGACCACCCGTTCTTCCTGATCCTCAACCTGGCGGTCGGCGGTGAGTGGCCCGGCGAGCCCACCGAGGAGACGACCTTCCCGCAGGAGTTCGTGATCGACCACGTGCGCGTGTTCACCGACAGGACGACCGATGGCTGACTGGACCGCCGAGACCCTCGCAGCACTGACGCTCGACGAGAAGCTCTCCCTGCTCGCCGGACAGGACGTCTGGTCGACCACGCCGGTCGAGCGTGTCGGCGTGCCGTCGATCCGCTTCAGCGACGGACCCAACGGGGTGCGTGGCTTCGACGACCAGCACGGCGCCACGTCCATGAGCTACCCGGTCGGGGCGGCGATGGGCGCGACGTTCGACCCGGACCTGGTCGAGCGCCTCGGTGCCGCGCTCGGCGAGGAGGCTGCGGCGCACGGTGCGTCGATGCTGCTGGGTCCGACCATGAACATCCCGCGCGTCCCCAACGCCGGCCGCAACTTCGAGTGCTTCTCCGAGGAGCCGGTGCTGTCGGGTGTGCTCGCGGCCGCCTACGTGCGGGGCGTGCAGTCCAACGGTGTGTCCGCGTGCATCAAGCACGTCGTCTGCAACGACCAGGAGACCGAGCGCTTCTCGATCGACGCGCAGGTCGACGAGCGGACGCTGCGCGAGGTCTACCTCGAACCGTTCCGCATCGCGGTCGAGGCGGCGCACCCGTGGGGCGCGATGTCGGCGTACAACACGATCAACGGCACGACCGCGTCGGAGCACCCGCTGCTCGACGAGGTGCTGCGCGGCGAGTACGGCTTCGACGGCGTCGTCGTCTCCGACTGGTTCGGGACCTACTCGGAGGACGCGGTCACCGCCGGCCTCGACGTCGAGATGCCGGGACCGGCGCGGTGGATGGACGCGACGCACGTCCGGGCCGCCCTCGAGGCGGGCACCGTCACCGAGGCGGACATCGACCGCAAGGTCGGCAACCTGCTGCGGCTCATCGAGCGCACCGGCGGCCCGGACCGGGAGCCCCGCAGCGGCGGCCTGCCCGAGACCGAGGCGCACCGCGCCCTGGCGCGCGAGGTCGCGACCTCCTCGCTGGTGCTGCTCCGCAACGACGGCGTCCTGCCGCTGGCGCAGCCGGGCCGCGTCGCCGTGATCGGCGAGCACGCGGCGCGGACGCCGCACCAGGGCGGCGGGTCGTCGGCCGTCAAGCCGCACCGGTCGGTGTCGGTGCTGGACGGTCTCCAGGCCGCACTGGGCGAGGAGCACGTCGTCTGGTCACAGGGCTGTGCGACGTGGAAGCAGCCGCCCCTGCTCGACCCGCAGTCGCTCGCGCACGAGGACGGCGACGGCCTGTCCGCGGTGTACTTCGCCGACCCGGACCTCGGTGGCGAGCCGCTGCGCACCGAGGTGCTGCGCAGGACGTTCGCCGGCTGGTTCGGCCAGGGTGACGAACGGCTTGACCACGAGTCGTTCTCGCTGCGCATCACCGGCACGTGGACGCCGGCCGTGACCGCATCCCACCGGCTGTCCTTCGAGGCGCTCGGACGGTGCCGTGTCTGGGTCGACGGCGAGCAGGTCATCGACGCCTGGGAGCACGCCCCCGACCTCGGTGAGCTGCGCCCCACCGACGACGAGGTGCAGCAGCACCACCGGGCCGTCGAGGTCGACCGCGACCTCACGGCCGGCGAGCCCGTCGACCTGGTCGTCGAGTACGGCGCCATCCCGGGCCCGTGGCGCCACGTCCGGATCGGTGCCGAGGTCCGCCGCGACGACGACCCGATCGCCGCCGCGGCCGCCGCTGCGGAGGACGCCGACGTGGCGGTGGTCGTGGTCGGCCTCGGCGACGAGTGGGAGTCCGAGGGCTTCGACCGCCCCGACCTGCGACTGCCGCGCGACCAGGACGCGATGGTGCGGGCCGTGGCGGCGGCCCAGCCGCGGACGATCGTGGTCGTCGCTGCCGGCGCGCCGGTCGAGCTGCCGTGGCGCGACGACGTCGCCGCCATCGTCCACGCCTGGTACGGCGGGCAGGAGGTCGGCCACGCCGTGGCGGACGTCCTGCTCGGGGCCGCGGAGCCGAGCGGCCGCCTCCCGGTCGTGTGGCCCGCCGACTCCCGGCAGCACCCGGGCCTGCTGAACTTCCCCGGCGAGGCCGGCGCCGTCCGGTACGGCGAGGGCGTGCACGTCGGCCACCGGGCCTACGACCACCTCGGCCTCGAGCCGCTCCACGGCTTCGGCCACGGCGGGTCCTACACGACCTTCTCGTTCGGCGAGGTGGAGGTGCGCGACACCGACACCGCGCTCGACGTCGAGGTGGCCGTCAGCAACACCGGTGAGCGCGCCGGGGTCGAGGTCGTGCAGGTGTACGCCCACGGCCTCGGTGGCGTGGCACGCCGCCTCGTCGGGTTCGCCCGCGTGCGGCTGGAGCCGGGTGCGACGGCGGCCGTCGAGGTGCGCGTCCCGCGGGACCGGCTGCGGTCCTGGGACCCGGCCGCCCACGCCTGGACCGACCTGGCCGGCCACATCGACCTCGAGGTCACCGGCGTCGCCGGGACCGTCACGACCACACACGACCTGCCGTCGCCGACGGCGACGTCCACCGACGACTGAGGAGCAGGACCATGGCAAAGATCACGATGGACGGCGTCGGCAAGATCTACCCGGGCAACACCCGGGCGATCCACGACGTCTCGATGGAGGTCGAGGACGGCGAGTTCGTCGTGCTCGTCGGACCGTCCGGCTGCGGCAAGTCGACCCTGCTGCGCATGGTCGCCGGGCTCGAGGAGATCACCGAGGGCGAGATCCACATCGGCGACCGCCTCGTCAACGGCGTGCCGGCGAAGGACCGGGACATCGCGATGGTGTTCCAGAACTACGCGCTCTACCCGCACATGTCGGTCGAGGACAACGCCGCCTTCGCGCTGAAGCTCCGCAAGATGGAGAAGCAGACGATCAGGGAGCGGGTCCTGGACGCTGCGAGGACGCTCGACATCGGCGCGCTGCTCGAGCGCAAGCCGGGTGCGCTGTCCGGTGGGCAGCGCCAGCGCGTGGCCATGAGCCGCGCCATCGTCCGTGAGCCGTCGGCCTTCCTGATGGACGAGCCGCTGTCGAACCTCGACGCCAAGCTGCGTGTGCAGATGCGTGCCGAGCTCGGCCGGCTCCACACCCGACTCCAGACCACGACGCTCTACGTGACGCACGACCAGGTCGAGGCGATGACGATGGGCGACCGGGTCGCGGTCCTGCGTGCGGTCCACGACACCTCGGCGTCGAACCTCCAGCAGCTCGCACCACCGAAGGAGCTGTACGACCGTCCTGCGAACCTGTTCGTCGCGGGCTTCATCGGCTCGCCGTCCATGAACTTCGTCAACGGTCGGATCACCGCGGACGGTCCGCGCACCTACGTCGAGTTCGCCGGTGAGAAGCTGCGGCTGACGCAGTCGTTCCTCGACGGCAGCCCGGGCCTGGCGGCCTACGCCGGTCGGGACGTCGTGCTCGGCCTGCGGCCCGAGTCGTTCGAGATCCTCCCGGCCGTGTCGTCGGACGTCGACACCGACGAGCGGCTGCTCGACGTCAAGATCGAGCTGACCGAGCAGCTCGGGTCGGAGGCGTTCGTCCACTTCGACGTCAACTCGCCGCCGGTCGTCACGCCCGAGCTGGCCGAGCTGATGGCGGAGGACGGGACGGACGTCGAGTCGCTCGGGCAGACGACCGCGTTCACGGCGCGGATCGACCCGTGGCACGCGCCCGAGGCACCGGCCGCCGCGACGCTGTTCCTCGACACCGAGCGCATGCACGTCTTCGACTCGGACACCGGGGTGGCGATCCACTAGGACCGACTGCTCAGCCGTACACGTAGCCGCCCGACACGATCACGGTCTCGCCGGTCATGTAGGTGTTGCGCGGCCCGCCGGCCATCAGCACCCACGCGGCCACCTCGCCGACCCCGGCTGCTCGCCCGAGCGGGTTGGCCGCAGCGAGCTCGTCGAGGAAGCCCGCAGCGCGGGCCTTCTCGGTCGCCATCCCCGCGGGTGCCACGCCGTTGACGAGGATCCCGTCCGGGGCGAGCTCGGCCGCGAAGCTGCGGGTCAGGCTGACCACGGCCGCCTTCGTCGCCGCGTAGTGCGCGTTCTGGGGATGCGCCTTGAAGGCGTCGACCGACGAGATCGTGACGATCCTGCCGCGGACGCCGTCGACCGGCGCGTTGGCGCGCAGGTGCGGCACGACCGCGGCCATCGCGTTGTGGGTCCCCTTGACGTTGGTGGCGAGCGAGGCGTCCCAGTCCTCGTCCGAGATCTCCAGCAGCGGTCGCCGTGGGTAGATCGCCGCGGCGACCACGAGCGTGTCGATCCGTCCGAGCTCGGCGGCGACCCGGTCGACGGCAGCGCGGGTCGTAGCCCCGTCCCGGACGTCGCACGCGGCGTGGCTGGCGCGCACGCCGCGCTCGGCCGCGGCGGCTGCGGTGCGTGCGGCGGCCTCGCCGTCCACGTCGAGGACGCCGATCCCGGCCGCGCCGTCCGCGATCGCCGCGTCGATCGTGCCGGCGCCCAGTCCGGCGGCACCGCCCACGACGACGACCACGAGCCCGTCCATCAGCGCAGCGCCGCGGGCGTCACGCCGGCGCGGAGGGGCACGACGTCGACGCGCGCCACGTCGACGTGGGCGGGCGCGCCGAGCACCCAGGCCACGGCGTCGGCGACGTCCTCGGGCTCGATGGTCGTGCCGTCCTCGTACAGCGCGGCGCGCCCGCCGTCGTCCAGCTCGTCGCGGTAGAGGTCGGTCCGGGTCCGCCCGACGACGAGCTCGGTCACCCGCACGCCCAGCGGCGCCACCTCCAGCCGCAGCGACTGGGCGAACATCGCCAGCGCGGCCTTGGTCGCGCCGTAGGTCGCCATGCCGGCGACCGGCGCGTGGGCGGCGGTCGAGCTGGTCACCAGGACGTGGCCGCTGCCGCGCTCGACCATCCGGGGGAGCAGGGCGTGGAGCAGGGTGACGTGTGCGGTGAGGTTGACCTCGATGGCGCGGGCAGCCGGCGTCCCCGGCGTCTCGTGGACGGGCCCGAGCGGCGGGACGACGCCGGCGTTGCAGACCAGGACGTCGAGGTCGCGGTCGGCCACGGCAGCGGTCACCGCGTCGGTGTCGGTCACGTCGACGGTGAGTCCGGTGACCCCGGGGAGGGCGTCGACCGCGGCGACGCGTTCGGCACTGCGCCCCACCGCGAGCACGTCCCGGCCGTCGGCGGCGAGCCGTTCGACGATCGCGCGGCCGATCCCGCTGCTGCCGCCGGTCACGAGTGCCGTGCCCACCGCGTCCCCCCGTCGGTCGACCCGACGCTAGACGACCGCCCGTGACGACGAGGTCACGGGCGGGTCGGTGGCGGACGGTGCCTACGCGGCGGGCTGCAGCTGCAGGCGGCCGCTGTCGTCGACCTGGTCGAACTCGGTCGGCGTGGTGCCGCCGACGCGGAACTCACCCGACTCGTCGGTCAGCTGGTCCTTGGCGAGCTTCAGCCTGCCGCGCTCGAGCATCCGGTTCGGCAGCGTCTTCGCGGGGACGAACCCGGTGACGCCGTACGCATCGATGCGCACGAGCAGGCCGGCGGGGGTGAGCTTGCGGATCGTGGCGTCGAGCCGCGGACGGCGGCCAGCGGCGAGCTCGCGCTCGCACCAGAGGCTCCACAGCAGGCTGCGCTGCAGTGACTCGGCCCGCGCCGACTGTCCGGACCGGACGTCGATCCAGTCGGCGAGCTCGTCCAGCTCGATGGTGGTGTAGACCGGGTCCTCGCCCGCCATCGTGGCGCGCAGCTGGCGGTGGACCAGCAGGTCGGCGACACGGCGGATCGGCGACGTGAAGTGCGTGTACGGCCGCGAGTCCAGCCCGAAGTGGTGGGCGGGGTCGGTCGCGTACCCGGCGCGTCCCATCGCGTCCGCCGCCGTCTGGGCGACGGCGTCGGCATCGTCGCTGGTCGCGTCCTCCATCACGGCCGCCATCGGCCCGGCGCCGTAGCCGCCGTCGGCGAGCTCGTCGGGGTCGAAGCCGGCGGCCGTCAACGCGGTGTCGAGGCGGTCGGCCCGGGTCGGGTCCACACCCTCGTGGATGCGGTAGAGGCTCGGGACGTCGCGGTCGGCGAGCCAGGAGGCGACGGACTCGTTCGCCGCGACCATCAGCCGCTCGATGATGTTGGTGGCGTCGGCGTAGGGGTCGGCGGCGACGCGTTCGACGTCGTCGCCGTCCACGACCAGCTGCGACTCGGCCGGCGTGAACAGTCCCCGCAGCGTCGCGCGGGCGTCACGCTGGCCGCCGAGGGCGAGCGCGGCACGCGACATGGCGTCGATCGTCGCCGCGCTGTCGCCGCCGAGCCGACGGTCGCCGTCGAGGTGGCGCTGGACGTCCTGGTAGGTCAGCCGGTGGTCGTTGCGGGTGCGCGAGACCGTCGGCTGCACGTCCACGACCTCACCCTCGCCGGTCACGGTGAACGCGACGGTGACGGTGTCGCGGTCCGCGCCCTCGACGAGGCTCAGTGCGTCCTCGGAGAGGTCCGGCGGCAGCATCGGCGCGGTGTGGTCGGCGAGGTACGTCGAGGTGGCGAAGGTGATCGCGCGGCGGTCCAGCCGCGAGCCGACCGGCACGTGCGCGGCGACGTCGGCGATGTGGACGTGCACACGCACGTTGCCGCTGTTGGTGACACGGGCCGAGACGGCGTCGTCGAGGTCCTTGGTCGACGGACCGTCGATCGAGACAGTGTGCAGGTCGGTCAGGTCCTCGCGCTCGAGCCCCGCGCCGGGGACGTGCCCCGAGGTGCGACGGCGGGCGCGCATCGAGGTCTCGCGCTCGGCGGCCAGCAGGCCGCGGAAGTGGCGGTCAGCGGTCGACGAGCGGATCTCGGCCGGGGCATGGGCGTCGCCGAGGGCCTCACGGGTCCCGGCGCGTGTGACGGCCAGGAGTCGGGTCGCGGCCGGGCTGTCGGGGTCGACGGGGCCTGCGACGATGCCCCTGACACGCAGCTTCGTGTCGTCGCCGATGGGTTCGAGCTCGACGACGGCGACGCCCGGGTCGGGCCGGCCGGGGACGCGCAGCGTGTGGTCACCGAGGGTCGCGTCGGTGATCAGGCGTCCCTTGCGGTCGATCTCGCCGGCGACGTAGCGACGTCGGGCGATGATCTCGTGGACGCGGGTCACCGCGCCGCCGCGGTCGTCGGTCTCGTAGGCGACGCGCAGCAGGTCGTCGTCGAGCAGGCCGTCCGCCTTCGGGGGCGGCACGAACAGCGAGTCGGTGCCGTCGGTCAGCGGGACGTCGAGGTCGAGGAAGCCGAAGCCTCGGGGGTGGGCACGGAAGGTGCCGGTCGTGGAAGTCAAAGGTTGTGCTCCTGCGCCGCTTTCGGGCGCTCGTGTGCAGGGGAGGAAGTGCGCACGTGTGTGCGTCTGGATCCGGGCTGGGGTTCGGTCCAGCTCGCGGGATCGGAGTGGCGCCCGGTGTCAGGCAGGCGGCGGGATGGGGCGGCCTCGCTACGGCCGTCGGTCCCGGGGCCGGTGCCAGCGGCCTCGCTGTGCAGGCTGCATCCGATCGCAGCCCGGTCAGGTCACGTGCGACAGGGTAGGGGAGGACCGCCGTCGGCGACAGGCCTCACGCCGAGACGTGCGCTGCGTCCTCGGCGAGGGGCAGGACGAGGTCGAACTGGGTGCCGGTCGGCGCCAGTGGTGTGCACGTCACCGTGCCGCCGTGCCGCAGCGCGACCTGCCGGACGAAGGTCAGGCCGATCCCGGCGCCGGGGGCGTGCGTCGTCGCCGCGGCGCGCCCCTGCACGAAGGGCTCGAAGATCCGTGCGCGGATCTCCTCGTCCACGCCCGGCCCTTCGTCACGGACACGCACGCCGACGGTCTCGCAGTCACGGTGCATCTCGACGGTGATCCGGGTCCCCGCCGGGGTGTGCTGGGTCGCGTTGCGCACGAGCGCCGCGACGGCGCGTCCCAGCTGGCGTCGGTCGCCGACGACCTCGCCACGGGTGGTGGCGACGGCCACGTGGTGCTGGTCGGTGTCCACGGTGGCCACGGCGGCGAAGCAGAGCTCACCGAGGTCCACGAGCTCGCCGTGTCGCAGGCCGGCCTCGGCGTCGGCGGCCTGCATCTCCAGGAGGTCGGAGAGGTGCTCGTCGAGCCGTTCGACGCCGCTCAGCAGCCGCTCGACCAGCATGTCCCGCACGTCCGCGTCGAGGTCGTCACCGCGTCGTCGCAGGGTGGTCGCGAAGCCGCGGACGAGTGTCATCGGGGTCCGCAGCTGGTGGGAGACCGAGCGCAGGAACACGGTCTGCGCGAGTGTCGTCCGCTCGAGCTGGCGTGCAGTCTCCTGGGCGTCGGCGAGGGCCTGCTCGCGCGCCTGCTCGAGCTGCTTGCGGGCCGAGACGTCGTAGAGGATGCCCTGCGACGCGATGGTCCGGCCCTCGTCGTCGAACTCCGGCTGGTGGTGGTCCTCGACCCAGACCCACGAGCCGTCGGCGTGCTGCACGCGGTAGACGTGGACGCCCTCGTCGAACCGGCCGGTGCCCGCGGGAGGGTCGAAGGGCACGCCGTCGTCGGGGTGGATGCGCGACAGCACCGTGGCCGGGTCTGCCTGGACCGTGCGTGGGTCCAGCCCCAGCAGGTCGGCCATGCGCGGACTCAGGTACGACAGCCGGGGCGGCGGTCCGACCTCGTAGCGGTAGACCACGCCGCGGGCCTGCTCGGCGAAGACACGGAACCGCTCCTGCTGCAGCCGCAGCTGGAGCTCGGTCGCGCGGTGCGACGAGATGTCGCGGACCATCATCCCCATCGCGGTCCCGCCGTCGGCCGTCGGGACCGGCCACGCCGTGACCTCGACGTCGATGGGGGAGCCGTCGCGGTGGTGGTGTCGTGTGCCGTACTGGACCCGCTCGAGCCGGCCGGTGGTCCCCCGCGAGGGGTCGTCGTCGGGCGACGCCACGACCCGCCCGATGTGGCGGCCGACGGCGTCCTCCTGGCGGATCCCGTACAGCCGGGACGCCGCCGGGTTCCAGCTGCGGACGTCGCCGCTGGCGTCGGTCGTGATCAGGGCCGTGTCGGCGGCGGCCACGAGCGCCGCATCGGCCCGCTGGCGCTGGGTGACGGCGACGAGGCGCTGGCTGATGCCACCGGCGATGAGGGCGATCGTCACCCAGACGGCCAGGTCGACCAGGAGGTCGGCGTAGTACGGCACGCCACCAGCACCCACGAGGCCGACGGCCGTCGCTCCTGCGGCCACGACCGCGACGTCGAAGGCGAGGCGACGCCAGCCCATCACGATGGCGCTGTAGACGAGCACGATCGCGTACATGTCGAGGAAGGGGCTGTCGGGTCCGCCGGTCCCGATCGCCAGCAGGGTCACGAGCGTGCTCGCGACGATGCCCCCGAACTCGTCGAACAGCCGGACCACCGCCGGGTGGTGGCTCGCGCCGAACAGCACGACCGCCAGCGCCAGCGCCGCCCAGGCGGCGGGCCCGAACGGCAGGCCGGCCAGTGGCACGACGACGAGGACGGTCGCCCACGCGGCCGCACCGGCGAGCTGGCGGGTCGCGGCCTGCGGGCGGGTCCGGGGTGCGTCGTCGACGGCGGCGAGCCGTTCTGCGGAGGGTGGCGTCGTGGGGCGCACGATGTCCTGGTGGGCGGCGTGGACGACCGCCGCACGGCGGTCTCTCATCACTGTCGGCAGACGGTGGCCCGGGCTGCATGGCCAGATGGCAGGTGTTCGCCCGACGAACGGCGACGGCCCCCTGTCACCAGGGGGCCGTCGCGGTCGAGCCGGCTCAGTCGGTGCTGCCGGTGGCGCGGTAGCGGAAGCGGGCCTCGTCGTAGTCCAGCCGTGTGTCGGCGTCACGGGGGTCCCACTCGGCCTCGGCCCGGAAGTCGGTGCGCTCACCCGGCACGGCGCCGAGGTCGGGCTGGGGGCAGTCCCACGGCCAGCCGGTGCTCGAGGCGTAGAACTGGTCGGACGGCCGGTGGACGACGAACGGGCGGCCGTCCTCGGTCTCGGGGTCGTTGGGCAGCACCGCGGCGCGGTCCGCCTCGGTCCCGGCCTCACCGTCAGCGTCGACGTCGAGGTAGCCGGCCATCACGGTGGCGATGCCCACGACGTTCAGGGTCGACACGCACTTGTTGCGGTCCACGGGCGCGGCGTCGTAGGCCATGATGTCGTCGACGGCGACCTTGGACCAGGAGCCCTCGGCGCCGTCACCCACGTGGCCGATGGTCAGGCAGTGGCCCACCTCGTGGCTGACGAGGTCGTACAGCGAGAAGAAGTCCTCCAGCGGCCCCTCGCCCGGGGTCGGGTCGATCGCACCGTTGACGGCGAAGCAGACGTTGCCGCCGATCGTGTCGCCGCAGTCGGAGGCGACGTAGGTGCCGAAGCGCTGGCCGTGGTGGTCGTCGAAGCCGGGCAGGTCCTGCCACGACGCGTAGCTCATGGGGTCCTCGACGGGCGAGCACGGGACCTGGCCGTCACCGATGCCGATGTCGCCGGCGAAGTCGACCGGGTCGATCCCGATGCCGAGGCCGCCCACGGGGTTGGTCACGACCACGACGATCTCGGGGTCGTAGAAGGCGGCCGGGTTCACGGGGTCCTCGGTGTCGAGGTACTCCACGCCGGCGACCGAGACGTTGATCTCGAACCCCTCGGCCAGCCACGTCATGCCGAGCTGCTCGGCGACGACGTCGATGCCGGCGTCCCACATCTCCAGCGACTGCCGGGTGATGCGCAGGTCGCGCTCGACGCCGGGCGAGGCCGGTGGGACGATCAGCACGTCGACGACCGGGTCGTCCAGCCCGTTCATGGCCGTCGCCATGTGGTGGCACTCGGCCTGGTCGCTGTCGGCGTACCAGTACGCCGGGTTGTCGCTGCCGTCCTCCAGCGTCGCCGGCATCTCTGCCTCGCAGAGGGCTGGCATGTCGTCGCCGAGGTAGGGGCCGTACTCGGCACCATCGGGGGTGACCGCGGCGACGCTGAGCAGGGAGCCGGCCATGAGGCCGGCGGCCAGCAGGGGCGTCGCGAGCTTCGCGAAGCGATGCATCCGTCGTCTCTTCCGTGGACCGCCCCGCCGACACCACATGGCACCGGACGCAGGGGAGGGCGGCATCCGTCACCACTCACTTCGCCGCGCGGCGCGGTGACTCCTGCTCGCCCGCCACGTCCGTCTGGACGGTGTCCGGGACGTGTCAGCCGAAGATCGCGACCGCGTGCGGCCAGTCGTCGTAGTGCTCGGGCGGGTCCGGCCACGACCTGCCGCGTCCCTGCACCAGCCGCCGCGTCGACCAGGCCACGGCGGCGGCGTCCAGCACGTCGTCTGCGGCGGCCAGTGACCCGACCTCACCGACGTCGTCGAGGTGGACCCCTGCGGCGGCCAGCGCGGCACGGCGCTCCTGCTGGCCGGCCCACGTCGTCTTCGGGTGGTCGCACGGTGCACCGTCGCGCAGGAGCGTGAACGAGACCTCCGGGTGCACCTCCCAGTGGCGCCGGTCGGTCGCCCGCGACCAGCCGTCGGCGTCGAGCACCTTCGCACGGAGCCCCCACGCCTGGATCGAGATCCCCTTGCCGGTCCGCTCCCGGTTGGTGGCGGAGGCTGCCGCGTGGGACGCGGCGGCGAACGCGGGCCGGACCGGCGTCATGAACACCGACGACCGGCGCGGGCCGAGGAACGCCTTCGCAGCGCGGTCGGCGGCCCGCACGTGGTCGGTGGCGAGGCCCATCGGGATGTCGATCCCGACCCCGTCGACGTCCAGCGCGTCGACCTCGGCGAGGTGGCCGAGGAACACCCCGGCGGTGCCGCCGTGCTCGTCGAGCAGCACGCCGGCCCACCCGCGCCGACAGGCGTCGAGCCCGAGCACGCGCACGTGGTCCTCCTCTCGACCGCACGCGGCCGACGGTAGGCAGTGACGGGTCCGAGGGCGGTCCGACCGCCAGTAGCCTCCCCGGACGGCACCCAGCAGGGGGAGTGGCATCGGTCCGTCGAGCCTGCGACGTGCGGTCGGTCGCATCGGTGCGACCGTCGTGAACGGGCTGGAGGTCGCCCGGTTCGGTGGCCTGCGCACCGACACGGAGCCGTCGCCGTACGAGGTCGTCCACCGCGCCGGGATCGGCGACCTGCGCCACTACTTCCCCGACGCCGTCCCGGCCGACGCGCCGGTGGTGCTGCTGGTACCGCCGCTGATGCTGACCGCCGAGGTGTGGGACGTGTCGCCCACGACGTCGGCCGTCGCGTCACTGCACGCGCGGGACGTCGACCCGTGGGTGATCGACTTCGGCAGCCCGGAGCACACCGAGGGTGGCATCCACCGCACGCTGGCCGACCACGTCGAGTCGGTGAGCGAGGCCGTCGACCACCTCGTCGAGCTCACGGGCGGCGACGTGCACCTCGCCGGGTACTCGCAGGGCGGGATGTTCTGCTACCAGGTCGCCGCCTACCGGCGGTCCGAGGGCATCGCCTCGGTCGTCACGTTCGGCAGCCCCGTCGACGTCCACAGCGGCATCCCCTTCGGCCTGCCCGTCGACGACCTGCTGCCGCTGGTCTCGCGCGTGGCACGCGGGCTGTTCGAGTCCTCGGGCGCACCCGGCTGGATGACCAGCACCGTGTTCAAGATGTTCGACCCCGTGAAGACGGTCCGGGCCCGGATCGACTTCATCCGCCAGCTGCACGACCGGGAGTCGTTGCTGGACCGTGAGCCCCAGCGTCGCTTCCTCGACGGCGAGGGCTTCGTGGCGTGGCCCGGCCCGGCGCTGGCGGACTTCGCCGAGCAGTTCCTCCGGCACAACCGGATGCTGTCGGGCGGGTTCGAGATCGGCGGCCGCATGGTGACGCTGGCGGACCTGAAGGTCCCCGTGCTGGCCTTCATCGGCGACCGTGACGAGCTGGCGCCACCGGCGGGTGTGCGGGGCATCGGTCGCGCGGCGCCCGGCGCGGAGGTCATGGAGATCGAGCTGCGCACGGGCCACTTCGGCCTCGTGGTGGGCAGCCGCGCCACCGAGGACACGTGGCCGACGGTCGCCGCGTGGTTCCACCACCAGGCCGGGACCGGCCCCCTGCCCGAGGGCGTCGTCCCGCTCCGCGACGTGACGACGCCGACCGAGCGTGTGCTGCCCGACGCGCTCCAGGCCGCGTCGCTCGCGGGCGGCCTCGGGGTCGACATCGCCCGCGGCGTCGTCGGCGCGGCCGGTCGCGCCGTCGGCCAGGCGCTGGACCTCGCCGAGGCGGCCGCCGACACGCTGCCGCAGGTGCTGCGTCTGTCGCGGGTCGAGGCCAACACCCGCGTCTCGCTGGGACGGCTGCTCGCCGAGCAGGTCGACGAGCACCCCGACCAGACGTTCTTCCTCTTCGAGGGCCGGGGCTACACGTACGTCGAGGCGGGCCGTCGGATCGACGCGGTCGTGCGCGGCCTGCTGTCGCTCGGGGTCCGGCAGGGCGAGCACGTCGCGGTGATGATGGGCACGCGGCCGTCGGGACTTGCACTCGTGGCGGCGTTGAACCGCCTCGGTGCCGTCGCCGTGCTGCTGCGGCCCGACGGGGACGTGGCCCGCGAGGTCGACCTCGGCGGTGCCGACCGGGTCGTGTGCGACCCCGAGCACATCGACGTCGTGCGCGCGGCCGTCGACCTGCCGGTCTACGTCCTCGGTGGTGGCGGCCAGGACCGCGTCCTCGGCCGCGGCGTGGTCGACATGGAGCGCATCGACCCCGAGGCCGTGGTCGTCCCCGAGTGGTACCGGCCGGACACTGGGCGCGCCGCCGACCTCGCGTTCGTCCTGTTCACGGGTGCCGGGGAGGGCCTGCGGGCCAACCGCATCACCAACCGCCGCTGGGCCCTGTCCGCCTTCGGGACCGCGAGCGCCGCGTCGCTGTCGCCGTCCGACACCGTCTACGGCATCACGCCGCTGCACCACCCGTCGGGGATCCTGACCGCGGTCGGCGGGGCGGTCGCCGGTGGCGCCCGGCTGGCGCTCACCGACCACTTCGACCCCACGACGTTCTGGGAGGAGGTGCGCCGGTACGGGGTCACGGTCGTGGCCTACACCTGGACGCTGTGCCGGGACCTGGTCAACGCCCCGGTCGACCCGCGCGAGACCCACCACCCGATCCGGCTGTTCCTCGGCAGCGGCATGCCCGGCAGCGTCTGGCGACGCGTGACCGAACGGTTCGCGCCGGCGCAGGTCCTCGAGTTCTACGCCTCGACGGAGGGCCAGGCCGTCCTCGCCAACGTCGACGGCCGCCGCGTCGGCGCCAAGGGGCGTCCGCTGCCGGGCTCGGTCGACGTCGCGGTCGTCCGCTACGACCTCGACAGCAAGCAGCTCGTGCTCGGTGAGGACGGCCTCGCGCAGCGGACCGGGCCCGACGAGGTCGGCCTGCTGCTGGCGCGCGAGGCCACCGGCGCCCGCCCGTCGGGGACGAGCCCGCTCCGCAGCGTCCTGGCCCCGGGTGACGCCTGGCGCTCCACCGGTGACCTGTTCCGGGTGGACGCCGACGGCGTGCACTGGCTGGTCGGGTCGGTCGCGTCGGCCGTGCGCACGACGGCGGGCCGCGTCCCGCTCAACGAGGTCGAGGACGCGGCGATGCACTGCCCGGCCGTCGACCTCGCGGTCGCGTACGGCCTGCCCGGCCGCGGTGAGCGCGACGTGCTGGTCGTGGCCGTGACCGTCGTGCCGGGGCGAGAGCTCGACCTCGAGGGGTGCAGCCGCATCCTCGCGAACCGCCTGGCCCCCGGGCACGTGCCGGCGGTGCTGCGCATCGTGGACGACGTCGACACCACGACGTGGTACCGGCCGCGGCGTGCCGCGCTCCGGGGCGAGGGACTGCCCGTGGACCGGGCGTACCGCTGGGAGCCGAGCCGCCGCCGCTACCGCCCGCTGACCGCGGACGACCGCGAGCGCCTCCTGGGCTGACCGCCCGCCCCCGGGGTCAGCCGACCGATCGCAGGGTGGGCCGTTCCGCGCGTCGGACCTCGGCGGCGGTCGGTGCGTGCCGACCGGACGCGTGCGCCAGCACGGCCTCGGCACCGCCGGCCTGCCACAGGTGCCGCAGGTCGATGGCCTCGTGCAGCACCGGGACGACGAGGTCGACGCCGGGCAGCGCGAGGTCCACCGGGCCGACCTGCGCGACGCCGCGGCCGCCCATGTCGACGACCCAGCCGAGGTCCACCAGCCGCGCCGGTCGTGGCATCCTGCCGCTGGCGATGCGCGCCGCGTTGCGGCCGGCAACGCGACCGGCCTGCAGGGCGATCTGCGCCGACTGGGCGGTGACGCGGCCGAGCAGGTCGCGCTGCGCGGCGACGTCGCCCGCCGCCAGCACGCGGCCGGTCACGCGCAGGCACCGGTCGACGAGCAGGCGACCGTCCCGGGTCCGTGCCCCGGGCAGCAGCGCGTGACCGTCGGCGGCGACGCCCGTCGCCCACACGACGAGTCCCTCCAGGCGAGTGCCGTCGGCGAGGACGACGGCGCTGTCCTCCGCCCGGCTGATCTCCGCGCCGAGGTGCAGCGTCACGCCGCGGTCCTCGAGGACCCTGCCGGCACGCCGGCCGAGCGCGGCGTCGAACGAGCCGAGGACGTCCGGGCTCGCCTCGACGACGTGGACGTCGAGCGTGGGGTGGTGCTGGGCGGCCTCCGCGGCGAGCTGGACGCCGGTGGCGCCGGCGCCGACCACGACCAGTCGTGTCGCGGCCGGGATCGCGTCCCGCAGCTGCAGGGCGTCCGCGGCGGTCTTCAGCGTCACGGCCGTGGCCGGGTCCAGCCCGTCCACCGGCGGGAGCGAGGGCCCGGCGCCCGCGGTCACGACCACGGCGTCCGGCCGCAGGCTGCGGCCGTCGTCGAGGTGGACGACCGGCCCGTCCTCCTCGATCCGGGTCGCGCGGGCGCGGACCACCTCGACGTCGACGAGGTCGGTGATCGGGGCCCATGCGTCACCCGCCGGCCGTCGGCCTGCGGCCACCCCGGCGAGCCGGGGGGCGAGGTCGTGCTGGCCCGTCGGTTCGACGACGGTCACGTCGGCGCCCGCGGCGAGGGCGGTCCGGGCAGCGTGGATGCCGGCATAACCGGCACCGATGATGCAGACGGTGGGCACGGGAGGCTCCGGGTCGGTCGGGAGGCGGTGTGCTGGGCTCGGGGTTCGTCGCCGACGGTGCTGCGGGTGGCCCTCCGGTCAGCCGGTGGGCAGCGGGGTGAGCAGCTGGTCGACCGGTGCGTCGTCGTCGGTCAGGACCTCGGCGCCGCCGACGAAGGACTGCAGGGTGCCGTCGGCGCTGGACACGGCGGCCTCGTCGTCACCGCTCGCGTTGTTGCGCGCGACGATGGCGTCGACGTCGATCGGGTCGTCGGAGGCGACGAGCACGTAGTTGCCCCCGGCGCTGACGTCCCGCGCCGCGAAACGCTCGGCGGGCGCGAAGGCGGCGACGTGCTCGAAGACCGCGGCCAGCGTGGCCAGCTCGGCCCGGGCGAAGTCGCGGGCGCCGTAGTCGATCATGTTCAGCGTGTACGTGCCCCCGGGACGCAGCTTGTCATGCACGAGCTGGACGAACTCCTGCGTCGTGAGGTGCCACGGCACCGACACGCCACCGAAGGCGTCGCCGATGACCAGGTCGGCCCCGCCGTCGGGCAGCAGCCCGAGGGTCAGGCGCGCGTCACCGGTGATGATCTCCACGTCGGGACCGGGCGCGAAGCCGAGCTCGTCGATGCTGAGGTCGACCAGCAGCGGGTCGAGCTCGAGGACCGTGGACTGCGTGCCCGGCCTCGTCGCCCGCAGGTAGCGGGGGAACGTGAAGCCGCCACCACCGATGTGGACCGCGTCGATGGGTGCAGGCTCGGGGTGCTCGACGGCCAGCACGTCCTCGAGTGCCTGCGCGTAGCTGAAGTCCAGGTAGGTCGGGTCGTCGAGGTCGACGTAGCTGTGGCGGAGCGTGTCGAGGCGCAGGATCCGCCCGGACGCGCGGTCCGGATCGGACTCGATCGTCGCGCAGAAGTACGGCGACTCGTACTCGCAGGGGCCGCCGACGAGCACGAGCATGGTGGCGCCGGCAGCAGCCACGGCCAGGACCATCGGCAGCGACGCCCGCGCAGCGCGGTTGCGCAGCGAGACCGCGACGCCGAGGACGACGAGGAACGTCGCGACCGCGAACACGGTCGGCCGTGTCGGGAAGTTGGCCACGAGCACGAACCCGGTGACGAACGTCCCGACGATCGCGCCGGCGGTACCGATCGCCGACAGTCGCCCGACGATCGTGCCGGTGTCGCCGAGGTCGTCGAGGCTGGCCTTGACGATCAGCGGGGAGATCGCCGAGAGCACCGCCGCCGGGGCGAAGAACGCGATCGCGGTGACGATGACCAGCCCGACGGGGTTGATGCCGCCGTTCGCGGAGGCGGAGGGGCCGAGGACGTCGATCAGTGGGACCGAGGCGTACGAGAGCGCCCCACCCACGGCGATCAGCGGGCCGATCAGTCGCATCGGCTCGTGGCGGTCGGCCGCGCGACCACCGAGCCACGCGCCGAGCGAGATGCCGGCGAGGATCGTGCCGATGATGGCCGTGAACGTCTCCAGCGTCACCCCGGCGTACGGGGCGAGGAGGCGGCCGGCGAGCGTCTCGAGGACGAGGACGGCGGCAGACGTCACGAAGACGAGGGAGGCAGCAGCACGGGAGGACATGGGGCGCATGCTACGGCGGGTCGCGACGACCGTTCGCCGTCGCCATGGTCCCGGGGAGCGTGGGGCTGGAGTGTTCCGTGTGGCTGACGAACTACTCAAGAACGACTAGTCACATGCCGAGGAGGTGGTGTGCACCAGCCGGAGGGCGGTGCCACGACGGTGAGGGGAGCCACCGATGCGTGCGAGGCAGCGGGAGGACGAGGACGGGCGGCCCGGGGCGAGGAGGGCGGCCGTCGTCGTCGCGGTGGCCTGCGCCGTCGTGGTGGTGGCGCCGTCACTGGCGGCCGATGCCGCCGCCCCGGCCGTCCGCGCCGTCGACGCCGCAGCGGGTGCGGCCGTCCCCTGCGGCGGACTCGAGGTGCTCGCCGTCGACGACCTCGGGCTGTGCACGCATGGTCCCGACCACGCACCGGCCGCCGCCGGCACGGGTGCGGGCCGTCCCGTGCCGCGGCGGGGCGTCACCTGCGTCGGGGACGGCCGCAGCGGGCAGCGGGTGGAGGTGCTCCACGTCCACGGGAGCAACCGCGGCTCGGCCTCCAGTGGCCTGCGTGACGACGTCCTTGGCTGGGTGGAGCAGGTCGAGTGGACCGTCGTCGAGTCCGCCAGGGCACACGGTGGTGATCGGCGCGTGCGGTGGATGACCGACGACTGCGACGTCCGGGTGCTGTCCCGCCGTGTCAGCGATGCAGCCCTCGTGGACTTCAACGCGATGATCGACGAGCTCCGTGGTGCCGGGTTCCGGCGGGCGGACCGGACCTACCTGCTGTTCGTCGACGACACGACGTACTGCGGGATCGCCACGGCGCCGCGTGACGACAGCGCGACCGACAACCGTGCCGACCGTGTGGCCGGCTACGCGCGGGTCGACCGCGGGTGCTGGGGCGCCGGTGATGCCGGCTACCACTCGATCGCTGCGCACGAGCTCTTCCACACCCTCGGCGCCGTGCAGTCCTCTGCGCCGAACGCGACGTCGGGTGCCCACTGCACCGACGAGCATGACCTCCTCTGCTACGACGACGGCTCCGGGAGCGGGGTGCGGACCGTGTGCCGTGACGGCGACGGCGAGACCTCCGGTGCCGGCGATGGCTTCGACCGCCTGCTCGACTGTCGCGGGGACGACTACTTCAACCCGCGGCCGCGGTCGGGGACGTACCTCGCCACGCACTGGAACACCGCTGACAGCGCGCGGCTGCACGACCCGGACGCCCGCGAGCCGTCCGGCGGGGGAGGGGGTGGCGGCAGCAGCTCCCCGCCCTCGCCGACGGGCAACCCGGTGGGGTACGCCTTCTGGCTCGTCTTCGGGTGAGCGGGTCGGTCGCGCACGACGGGTGCTGACGTGCCGACTCGCTGCGGCCGCTCGTCCCGGCGACGCATCGTCCGCGTTAGGGTCGGGCCAACGGGAGGTGGTCCGTGGCGAACACCGATCTGCGCCCCTCACTGCCGGGTCGCCCCAGTCGGGGCGACCTCCTCGCAGGCATCAGCGTGACCCTCGTCCTCCTGCCACAGGCCGTCGCGTACGCAGTCCTCGCCGGCCTGCCGCCACGCTCGGGGCTGGTCGTGGCCGGTGTGTCGACGGTCGTCGCAGCGCCGTTCGTCTCCTCGCCGCTGCTGCAGACCGGTCCGACGGCGATCACGTCGCTGCTGACGCTCGGCACGCTCGCGTCGGTGTCGTCGACCACCGGGGTCGACGTGGTGCCGCTGGCCGCGCTCCTCGCGCTGCTCGTCGGGATCGTCCGCGTGGTGATCGGCTGGCGGGGGGCCGGTGAGGTCGCCTACCTCGTCTCCGAACCGGTGCTGCTGGCCTTCACGTCGGCCGCGGGGCTGGTGATCATGCTCAGCCAGCTGCCCAAGCTGCTCGGGACCGAGGTGAGCGCTGACGGCGTCGCGGCCACCGCCGTCCTCGCGCTGCTCGACACCGACGGTTGGGTGATCACCGCGCTGGCGCTCGGTGCGCTCGCCATCGCGACGGTCTACGTCCTCAACGAGGTCAACCCCCTGCTGCCGGGGGTGCTGCTGGCCGCGGCCGGCGGGATCGTGGCGACGACCGTCCTCAACCTCGACGTCGCCGTGGTGGGCGAGGTCCCCACGGCACTGCCGACGCCCGACCTGGGCCTGCCCTGGGGAGCCATCCCCCAGCTCGCGGTCCCCGCGCTGGTCATCGGGCTGGTGGGGTTCTCAGAGGCGTCTGCGATCGCTCGTTCGTTCGCGACACAGGCGGGCAGCCGCTGGAGCGCGGACCGTGAGTTCGTCTCCCAGGGCATCGCGAACGTCGCTGCAGGTCTGGTCGGCGGGATGCCCGTCGGGGCGTCGTTCTCGCGCAGCGCGATCAACCGGGCAGCCGGTGCCTCGTCACCGTGGAGCGGGATCGTCACCGGTGCGCTGGTGATCGTCGCGCTGCCGTTCGCGGGCGTGATCTCCGAGCTCCCCGAGGCGGTCCTCGCCGGGATCATCATCGCTGCCGTGCTCGGTCTGGTCGATCCCTCGCCGTGGCTCGAGCTGCGGCAGTACTCGCGCCAGCAGTTCATCATCGCGCTCGTCACCTACGTGCTGACCGTGCTGTTCGCACCGCAGATCCAGTGGGCGGTCCTCATCGGCGTCCTGCTCGTCATCGGCGCGCACCTGCGCCGTGAGCGCCGGCTCGAGATCGACGCGGACGTCACGAAGACGACGCTGCGGCTGCACCCGATCGGGATCCTCCACTTCGGTGCGGTGCAGCGGCTCGAGGACCAGGTGCGTGCGCTGCTCGCCGAGCACCCGGAGGTCGACCGGCTGGTCGTGCACCTCGGTCGGGTGGGGCGGACCGACGTGACCGGTGCGCTGGTCCTGCGCCGCCTCCTGCGCGAGGCGGCGGCCCGTGGGTTGGTGGTCCGCCTGGACGACATCACTGCCCCCAGCCGCAAGATCCTCGGTCGGGTCCTCGAGAACGACCCGGCGCTGCCGGACGTCCTGCCGAGCGACGTCGAGGAGGTCCCGTCCCCGTGGGGGCGCACCCCGTTCGGGACCGGTCCGCGCGCCTGAGGCGGGCGGGTGCGGCTCAGGCCGTCGGC
>CAYMGL010000005.1:0-30254 GCA_964389945.1 uncultured Actinomycetota bacterium | reverse complement strand
ACGGGCCGTAGTGGCCCCAGTCGGCGGGCCACCAGTCCTGCGAGTCGGTCATCAGCGCGTCGACGTCAGCGGTCAGCTCGTCGACGTCGATCTCGGCGAAGGCCTCGGCGTAGTCGAAGTCCTTGCCGAGGGGGTTCGCGTCGGGGTGTCCCTGGTGGAGGATGCTCAGGTTGAGCGCGTCGGGCCACCAGTCGTTGTTGCCGCGTGCGGCGGGCAGGGTGCGTCCGCCCCAGGCCGGGCGGTTCGTCGAGCTGTCGGTCACGTCAAGGCTCCTGCGCGTGTGTCGTCGATCGGTTGTCGTGCGAACGTAGGGACGGGGTGCGACGCGCTGCACCGGCCTTCCGGCTGCCGCACGTCGATCGTCCTCGTGGGGCCACATTAGAACAGTTCAAAGAGTTGAGCAACACCAACCCTGCTATCCTTCGAGCTGATGACGACCCGCTGTCGAGGAGGTTGTGGGTGTCCGAACTCGTCGAGCGCCTGCGCGCCCGTGGGTGGCGCATGACCGCCCAGCGACGCGTCATCGCGGAGGCCATGGCCGGGGACCACGTCCACCTCGCGGCGGACGAGGTGTTCGACCGCGCACGGGCAGTGCTGCCCGAGGTCTCCCTGGCGACGGTCTACAACACGCTCAACGAGCTGGTCGAGATGGGTGAGGTGCTCGAACTCTCCCACGCCGACGGGCGCAAGCGGTACGACCCCAACACCGTCGAGCGGCACCACCACCTCGTCTGCACCGGGTGCGGCAGGATGCTGGACGTGGCGGCCGACGAACCGCGCCTGGCCGAGGCCGAACGGCACGGCTTCGAGCTCAGCGACGTCGAGGTCACCTTCCGCGGCCGCTGCCCCGACTGCGCCTGAGATCAGGAGCGGGTCGCGCTGCTGGTCGTGGCTCGGGGCGGCCATCGCGCGAGCCACGATGGTGGACCGGGAGACCCGCGCCATCAGACGACGCCGCGTGCGGCGCCTGCTGCGGGACGCTGCCCCTGCCGAGCGCGAGGAGCCGACCGTCCGCGGCTGGCGTCGCCCCAGCACGGTCGCTCTCCCCCGCGGCGGATGACCTGCCCCACAGCCGTGTCGGCCACGTGCCATGCTGTGCAGATGGCACGTGCCCTCAGCGCCGACCGACTCGTCGGGCGGCGGACCGAGATGGACCGTCTGCGAGCCCTCGCCCGCGGTGCGGCCTCGACCGCTGTCGGCATCGTCGGGGGGGACGCCGGCGTCGGCAAGACCCGGCTCGTCCGCAACCTGGCGGACGAGCTCGAGGCGGCCGGCGCGATCGTGCTGACCGGCGGCTGCCTCGACCTCGGCGACACCGCGCCCGCCTTCTCACCACTCCCCGAAGCCCTCGGTGGGCTGGCACGCCGGGATGTGGCGCCACCACCGGCACCAGCCGAGGTCACCCTGCTGGCACCGGCCCTGCCGGGTGACCACACCACGCCGAGGGACGGCACGCGCCTCCGCATCTTCCAGGCGATCCTGGGCTACCTCCGATCGGTCGCGGACGTCGCACCGGTCGTGCTCGTCCTCGAGGACCTGCACTGGTCGGACTCGTCGACGCGGGAGCTCGTCGCGTTCGCCGCACGGACGCTCGAGCCGGGGCCGGTGACGCTCATCGCGAGCTACCGCAGCGACGACCTGCACCGTCGGCACCCGCTCCGGTCGACCCTCGCCGAGCTCGATCGCGCGGGAACCGTGGAGCACATCCAGGTCGCACCGCTCTCACGGGCGGAGACCGGGGAGCTGCTGGCCGCGTTGTCGTCGACGCCGCCGACGTCGCACGAGATCGATCGGGTGCACACGCGGAGCGAGGGCAATCCCTTCTACGTCGAGGAGCTGGCCGCCGCGGACCCGGAGGGGGTCTCGGTGCCGGCATCGCTGGCGGACCTGCTGCTGGTGCGGGTCGACCGGCTGCCGCCCCGCCAGCGGGCCGTGCTCGACGCCGCGGCCGTGGTCGGCCGCGACGTCGACCACGCAGTGCTCGCGGCGATCACCGATGACGACGAGCTGGACGACCACGTCCGGGCACTCGTCGAGACCGGCCTGCTCGTCATCCGCCATGCCGACCGTCCGCTCCTCTCGTTCCGCCACGCACTGCTCCACGAGGCGGTCCACGACCAGCTGCTCCCGTGGGACCGGACGGCGCTGCACAGCAGGGTCGCGGAGGTGCTCAGCGCTGACCCGACCGGCGCGGGCCGCGGTGGCATGGCTGCACTGGCGGTGCACCAGGAGGCCGCTGGCGACCCCGCCGCGGCCCTCGCCGCACGCGTGGGTGCCGCGCGCGAGGCGGCCGTCGCCCGCACCTACGACGAGGCAGCGCACCACGCCGAAGCGGCGATGCGCCTGTGGTCCAGGACCACCGACCCCGAGCAGGTCGCGGGGATCGACGAGGTGGACCTCGTCCGGCTCGCTGCCGAGTGGCACTCCATCACCGGCCGCCCGCGCGACGCGGAACGACTCGGCATGCGCGTCCTCGACCTGCTGCCGTCCGACACCACCGATGTCGAGCGTGCGGTCGCGCTGGAGCGCCTCGCCCGGTACCGCTGGGTGATGGGCGAGGAGCACCACGGGTACGCGACGTACCAGGAGGCCGCGGACGTCCTGCCCGACGACGCCCCGGACCGTGCGGCCGGTCGCGTGCTGGCGGGCCTGGCACAGGGGCACTCCCTGCACGACCGACCCGCCGAAGCAGTTGCGCTGGCGGAGCAGGCGCTGGCCCACGCCCGTGCGGCTGCCGACCGGGCCGTCGAGGGCCACGTGCTCAACACGCTGGGCCTGTCGAGCGTGGCGCTCGGCGACCCCCACGGGGTCGAGCTGATCGCAGCGTCCCTGGAGATCGCCCTCGAGCGCGCTGATCCCGACGACGTCCTGCGAGGACACGTCAACCTGAGCAACGTCCTGTGGCAGCTGGGTCGGTCCCGGGAGGCCGTCGCTGCCGCCGATGCTGGGGTGGTGGCCGCCCAGGAGTACGGCTCACGCCCGTACGAGCTCGTCCTCCACGGCAACGCGCTGCAGGCCGCACTGAACGCCGGCGACGTCGACGCGGCACTCGCGCGCACGGCGGGGATCGGCGAGGCAGAGCTGAGCGGGCAGTGGATGCGGGGCGCCGCAGCGGCGCTCGCCATGTGCACCGGCGACCTCGCGGTCGCTCGCGACCGGCTGCGCGGCATCGACCTCTCGACGACGACGCTGGCCCTGGCGCGGGACGGTGACACCGTCGTCACCACGATGCTGGAGCTCCTGTGGTGGGAGGGACGACTCGACGAGGCGGCGGCCGGCGTGCGCACCCTGCTGGACCGACTCGACGGTGCCGACCCGCCCGGGTGGTGGCCACGCCTCGCCGCGGTCGCACTCCGGACGCTCGCTGACATCGACGCAGAACCCGAGGCCGGGCTGCGCGACCACCTGCTGGCAGGTGTCGAACGCAGTGGCTCGACAGCACGGGTCGCACGGCCCGGCCGTGAGGGCTGGGTCGCGCTCGCCGAGCTCGAACACGCTCGGGCCACCGGGCGCGACGATCTCGATGGCTGGGTCCGGACCGCCGAGGCCCTGGCCATCGAGGCCGAACTCCCTCACCTCGAGCCGTACGCACGGTGGCGAGCAGCCGAGCGCGCCGTCCAGGACGGCGACGGGAGTGCAGCGGGACTGGCCCGCCTGGCGGCAGAGACCAGCGAGCGTGCCAGGGCGGCCCACGTCGCCGAGCGGGTGCGATCGCTCTCGGCTGCGGCCCGGCTCGATCCCGCGGCCGACACGCCCGGATCCCCGGCCCCGCCGCCGGTCGTGGGCGGTCCACTGTCCTCGCTCACAGCACGCGAGCGGGAGGTCCTGCTGCTCGTCGCCGAGGGCCGGACGAACGGCGAGATCGGTGACGCACTGTTCATCTCCCCCAAGACCGCGAGCGTCCACGTCTCCAACATCCTGCGCAAGCTCGACGTCACCAACCGCGTCGAGGCTGCGATGGTCGCGCTCAACGCCGGGCTGGTCGCCGACGACTGACAGGGCTGCGCGCGTCCGAACTGGAAGTGTGAACGGACAATCGAATGCAACGCACTGTCGGCTACTGTCCGGCAGCATGGCGAAACCGACGATGCAGGACGTGGCCACGCTGGCCGGCGTGGACCGGTCGACTGTTTCGCGGGCCCTGAACTCCGAGACGCAGGGCAGGCTGTCGAAGGAGACCGTCCGGCGGGTCGAGCAGGCCGCTGCGGAACTCGGCTACCGCCCGAACGTCCTCGCCAGCGGGCTGCGCAAGCAGCAGTCGTTCACGGTCGGGATGCTGATCCCGGACCTGACCAACCCCTTCTTCCCGCCGATCGTCCGCGGCCTGGAGAGTTCGCTGCAGGCGCGGGGCTACACACTGATCGTCATCAACACCGACAACGATGCCGACGTCGAGCTGGCCTCACTCGAGACCCTGGCGACCCGACAGGTCGACGGGCTGGTGCTGGCGACGGTGCACCTGTCACAGGGCGACCTCCCGCTGATGGTCACACGGCGACCCACGGTCCTCGTCAACAGGAAGGCGGAGGGCAACCGGCTGTCGTCGGTCGTCCCCGATGAGACGGCGGCCGTGCGGGAGGTCGTCGAACACCTCGTGGGGCTCGGCCACACGAAGCTGGCCCACATCGCGGGCCCGCAGGACGTGTCGACCGGTCACGACCGGCGGTCGGCCTTCGAGCAGTCCTGCCGCGACGCGGGCCTCCCTCCCCCGGCAGTGGAGGTCGCCTCGGCATTCCGACGCGAGGCTGGCCTGACGGCGTGCCAAGGGCTCCTGGAGCAGGGCGCCGACTTCACCGCGATCTTCGCCGCCAACGACCTGCTCGCCATCGGCTGTTACGAGGCGCTCCACGAAGCAGGACGCGCGGTCCCGGGCGACGTGTCGGTGGTGGGCTACAACGACATGCCGCTGGTGGACATGATCGATCCTCCCCTGACGACGGTCCGGGTCCCCCAGTACGAGATGGGCAAGGAGGCGGCACGGTTGCTGCTGGAGGAGCTCGGGGACGGCGACACGATGCGCGGTCGCTCGGTGCAGCTGCCGTCGCACCTCGTGCTGCGCGACTCCACGGCGCCCCGCTGAACCTCAGACGATCACACGCGCCGCCTCGGCATCGTCCATCGTGAGCAGACGCTGCTCGATCGCGGCCGGCGTGAACGGGACGGTGCGCAGTCGGACACCGATCGCGTCATCGATCGCATTGGCGATGGCGGCCGGCGTCGGCGGTGTCGACGACTCCCCACAGCCCAGGGGCCGGAACCCGGGGCGGTCGAGCAGGTGCACCTCGAGCTCGGGGGTGTCGGCGAGACGGAGGGCGCCGTACGTGGTCCAGTCGGTCTCGCGGACACCCCGTGGGCCGAGCGTCAGCTGTTCGTGCAGCGTCCGACTGATCCCCTGGATCGTCCCACCCTCGAGCTGGTTGCGAGCGCCGTCCGGATTGACCACCGCACCGGCGTCCGCGACGACGACCACCCGCTCCACGCGGACGCCACCACCCGCGGGGTCGACGGTCACGTCGGCCACCTGGGCCACGTACGCCTTGCTGTCCTTGTAGTGCGCCAGCGCGACGCCGCGTCCGGCACCGCTGGGTCCGGTGCGGGACTGCCAGTCCGCCTTCTCGGCGGCGACCTCGAGCACCGCCCTGGCCCGGGGATCGGTGCAATGGGCCAGCCTGAAGGCGACGGGATCCTCGCCCACGGCCTCGGCGAGCTCGTCGATGAACGACTCCATCGCGAACACGTTGGCGACGGCCCCGAGACAGCGCAACGCAGCGGTCCGTAGCGGCCCGTCGACGTGGTTCGCCACGGCCCGCAGCACCTTCGCGTCGTAGATGGGGCGTGCGTTGCGGCCGCCGCCCTCCCCGGCGCCGGTCCACGGTCGTGGGACCGCGTCAGCACGCAGGTAGGCCGGGACGAGACGGTTGCCAGCGCCCATCGGGCGCGCCATGTGGGTGTCGGTGATGCCCTCGTGCCGCCAGGCCACGAGCTGGCCAGCGTCGTCGAGACCCGCGGCGAGGTCGACCACCATGGCGGACCCGTAGGGCTCCCAGGCGAACTCGTCCTGGATCGTGAACTGGAAGCGGACGGGCCGGCCCGGGACGGCCTGCGCGGCCCGGAGGGCGAAGGCCGCTGCATCGTCGGCGCCGTTCATGCCGTAGCAGCCCGGACCGTCCACGTGCTCGACGACCACGTCACGCTCGTCCAGCCCGTACAGCACGGCGAGTTCGGACTGCAGCTGGAAGACGCCCTGCGTGTGGCTCCAGACGTGCACGTTGCCCTTCAACGACGTCTCGGCGATCGCCACGGAGGGCGCCATCGAACCGTGCGCCTGGTACGGCCACCGGTACGTCGCCTCGCGGACGACGGACGCGGACGCGAGGGCGTCTTCGACACCCGCATCGTCGTGCGCCACCCAGGGCTCTGCAGAGAGCGTCCGAAGGTGCTCGTGGATGTCGCCAGGCGCGTCGAAGGGGACCTCGTCCCAGGTGAGGTCCTGCCCCAGCCGACGAGCCGCCCTCGCCGCCTGGTCCTCGCGCTCGGCGACGACCAGGACGAGCCGCCCGTCCACGACCACGTCCACGACGCCGGGCAGGGCCAGCGTCGCGTCCGGCGACGCCTCCAGCAGCACAGCGTCGGGCGTGGGGGGCAGGACGGCACGAGCGTGCAGCATCCCCGGCAGCTGGAGGTCATGGAGGAACCCGCCGCCACCCAGCACCTTCGGGCCGAGGTCGGTGCGGGGAACGTCGACACCGATCGGTTCCCTGGCCCAGTCGACCACGTCGTCGGCGATGACCTGACCGTAGAAGGGGCCTGCAGCTGCGAGCTCCCCGAAGGTCCGGCGCTGGCCGTCCGGCCCCCGGACCGCACCGTCGTCGACCGTGAGGGCCGCGGGCTCCTCCCCGAAGTGCTCGGCCGCACGCTCGACCAGCAGCCGGCGTGCGGCGGCAGCAGCCGTCCCGAGTTCGGTCCCGCCGACCTCCACCGACATGGAGCCTGCCGTGAACCACTGGTCGGGCGAGACGTCTGTCCGCGCCGCGACGATCTCCACGTTCTCCACCGACGTGCCGAGTTGCGCGGCCACGATCTGACCCAGCGCGGTGCGGATGCCCTGCCCCAGCTCGACCTTCCCAGCGAACGCACGGACGTGCCCGGTCTCGTCGACCTCGATCCAGTCCTTGACGACCGGTCGGCGCTGGATGCCGTCCGGCAGTGCGCTGTCGGGTGCGTCGGCGACGTCCTCCGGCAGCGGGCCGGCGACCTGCTCGAGACCGGCCGGGTCGGTCGCGGACGGCAGCCCCAGTGCATCGCGGGCCGCCGCCAGGATCCGGTGGTTCGTCCCACACCTGCACAGGTGGCCCTCGAGCACGTCCGCGAGATCCTCCTCGGTGGCGGGGGTTGCGCCACCACAGAGCGAGGTCACCGACATGCCGATGCCGTTGATGCAGTACCCGCACTGCGCCGCCTGTCGCTGCACGAAGGCCTTGCGCACCGCTTCGCCACCGGCCTGTGACCCGAGTCCCTCAGGTGTGACGATGCTCGCGCCGACCACCTCCTCGACGGGCGTGAGGCAGGACCGGACGGGAGCGCCGTCCACGAGCACGGTGCAGGCACCGCACTCCCCGATCGCACAACCGGACCGCACACCGGTGAGTCCGAGGTCCGTCCGCAGCGCGTCGACGAGGTCGGTCGCGAGGAGCTGGGAGATCGCCACCTGCTCGCCGTTGACGATGATGGCGTCGTTGTCCGTCACGTGGTCACTCCTGTGCCTGTGGGGCCGAACTGTGTCCCGCGCGGCGCCCCTGCCGCGACGGCCACTGTCAGGGGTGTCACCAGTCGACGGCGATGTACTTCATCTCCATGAACTCCCGGATCCCCTCGTCGCCGCCCTCGCGGCCCAGACCGGACTGCTTGACGCCACCGAAGGGTGCGGCTGGGTCGGAGATGAACCCGCGGTTGATGCCGATCATCCCCGCCTCGACCTGCTCCGCCGCTCGCATCGCGCGGCCCGTGTCGCCGGCGAACACGTAGGCAGCCAGTCCGAAGATCGTCCGGTTGGCCGCTGCGATCCCCTCGTCGTCGTCGTCGAAGACCGCCACGGGAGCGACGGGTCCGAAGATCTCCTTGTCCAGGATCGGGTTGTCCGCGTCGACGTCGGCCAGCACCGTCGGCTCGTAGTAGCTCGGGCCGTCCGTCCCCCGACGTCCCCCCGTCACCACGCGAGCGCCGGCAGCCACGGCCTCCTGCACCAGGCCGTCGACGTCCTGGCAGGCCTGCTCGTTGATCAGGGGCCCGACGTCCGTGCCCTCCTGCAGGCCGGACCCGACCTTCAGGGCAGCCATGCGCTCCGCGAGCTTCCGCGTGAACTCGTCCGCGACGCCGCGCTGCACGTGGAAACGGTTCGCGGCGATGCACGACTCACCGCCGTTGCGCATCTTCGCGACCATGGCAGCCTCCACGGCCGCATCCACGTCCGCATCGTCGAAGACGAGGAACGGTGCGTTGCCGCCCAGCTCCATCGAGCACTTCAGCACCTGGTCGGCGGCACCGTGGAGCAGCAGCCGGCCCACCTCCGTCGATCCCGTGAACGAGAGTGCGCGGACGCGGCGATCCTGCAGCATCGCACCGACGGTGGCCCCCGAGGACTTCGACGGCACGACGTTCACCACGCCATCGGGGACGCCTGCTTCGGCCAGCAGGTCTGCCAGCAGGAGCGCCGTGAGCGGTGTGTCGGAGGCCGGCTTGAGCACGACGGGGCAGCCGGCTGCGAGCGCCGGTGCGATCTTGCGGGTCGCCATGGCCGCGGGGAAGTTCCACGGGGTGACGAGCACGGACACACCGACCGGCTCCAGCATCGACACGATGCGCTTGTCGGCACCGGGGGCGATGCCGTACTGGCCGTTGGCGCGCACCGCCTCCTCGGCGAACCACCGGAAGAACTCCGAGGCGTAGCGCACCTCCCCGGTGGCGTCGCCCCAGCCCTTGCCGCCCTCCATCGCGATGACCGTCGCGATGTCGTCGAACCGCTCCTGCATCAGCTCCCACGCACGTCGCAGGATCTCTGCACGTGCACGGGGCGCCACCGCCGCCCAGTCCGCGAAGGCGTCGTGCGCAGCCCCCACGGCTGCGACCGCGTCCTCGGGCGAGCCGCTCGCGACCTCCGCCAGCCGCTCCCCGGTGGCCGGGTCGTCCACCGGGATGGTCGCACCGTCCGAGGCATCCCTCCACGTCCCACCGATGAACAGGCCGGTGTTGACCGTGACACGGTCATGCAGTGTGACTGCTTCCATCTGACGCTCCCCTGTCGCGACGCGACCCCAGAGAAGAAGGCCGCCGAACGGCCGTGCAATCGATTGTCCAATCGACCCTACGGGCTCGCTCGCCCACCTGTCAACGGGGCCGCCGCGCGCTCAGACGGTGCCGCCCAGCTGCTGCGCGAGCCAGTCCGCGGACTGGTCGCGGTAGCGGTACCAGAGGTTGTTCACGACGTGGTTGCCGCCCTTCACGAGGTTGAGCACCGTCGGCCCACTCGCTTCCTCGGCGAGCCGCCGTGCGTGCTCAGGAGGCGTGATGCGGTCGTTGGTTCCCCCGACCACGTACAGCGGGCAGGTGATGCGCTCCGCGACCCCGCGCAACGACATCCGTTCCGTGAACGCGTCCGTGGCCGCTTCGTCCTCGGTCGTCTTCGAGCGCCAGCGGTAGGCGGCGACGTTGATGGCAGGACGATCGCGCCAGGCCGTTCGTTCGTAGGACCCGGACAGGCTGACGCACGCCTGCACCCGCTCCTCGAAGGCCGCTGCCCGCGCGGCGAAGTAGCCGCCCATGGAGACGCCCCACAGCCCGACCCGCTCACCGTCGAGGTCCGAGCGGGCGGCGAGGACGTCGATGACGTCGCCCACCGGGCGCTCGAACTCGGGGCAGAGCGCGAGGTCGTCCTCGGCCTCCCCCTGCCCCGGGCCATCGAAGGCGAAGGTTGCGAGGCCCCGACGCAGGAAGCGCTGTTCGTAGTCGTGCATCTCCTCCTTGGCCGAGTCGAGCCCCATGCACATCACGACCACTGGCGGACGCTCGATGCCGTGTGGACGCCGCAGGTTCCCGTGCAGCACGTGGTCGCCGTGGGGAACGTCGATGCGGACGCCCGGCGGGTCCAGCAGCGGCAGGGCATCGGTCCGGCAGGCCACCGCGCGCCGACGCGCCTCGCGGAGCTGGTCGAGGTCGTCCACGAAGAGGAACTTGCCGAAGTGGTAGCAGACAGCCGCACGCGTGAGGTGCTCCCCGGCGCTGATGCGGTGCCCGTCCCGCAGGGCGTCGCGTCCCAGTCGCTCGTGGTCCGCTGCTCGCTCCGACCATGCCGCGCACCAGTCCTCCCAGCGCTCCAGCCCTCCGGTGATCTCCTCGAAGTCCGTCATCGGCACCCCGTTGGTCACGAAGCGCGGGGCCCAGTGACTGATCGCCGAGACGATCCGCGGGTCACGGTCGGTGGCTGGTGCTGTCATCGTTCTCTCCTGCTCGGCGCGTCAGTCGGGACGTCGTGTCCTGGCCACGACGTCGTCGAGGTCGTCCCCCAGGTCGTGGAGGACGACCCGGGCGGCGTTGCGTCCCGGGATGCCGGTGATCGAGCCGCCGGGCGCGGTCGTGCCACCGGTCTGGTAGAGCCCGGCGACCGGCGTCCTGTGGTCCGCCCACCCGGGGGCCGGGCGCTGCGCGCCGTCGAAGGCGGACGTGCGGTCGCCACCGTGCGCCGTTCCGTGGAGCATGTGCAGGTTGTCCTGCGCGATGTCGTCCGGGCTGTGGTCCGCACGGGCGAGGATCGTCGGACCGTCGAGGTTCGGGACCGCCACACGAACCGCATCGAGGATCTGGTCCGCGAAGGCGGCGCGCGCCGACGCGCTCCACGTGTCGGCGCCGTCAGGTGGCGTTCGGGGGGCTGGTGTCACGACCTTCACCGTGTGGTGCCCGTCCGGTGCGCGGTCGGGGTCGACGAGCGTCGGGGTCGCCACCAGTGCCCACGGGGTGCCGACGGCCCGCTCGGGCCTGCCGTCACGGATCGCGCGAAGGTTGTCGATCACGTCCTGCGGCCAGCCGGCGAGCCCGGACGAGACCGCGGTCGCGCTCGGGGCCTCGCCGGCGAACACGGGCGGGGCGGTCGTGATGAGGTGGATGGCGAACAGCGGGATGCCCGGATCCAGCGTGGCCACGCCGTGCCGGTAGTCGCGCGGCCAGACCTCTGCCGGCGCCATCTCGACGAGGTGCTTGACGTGGATCGACGAGACGACCGCACGCCGAGCGAGGAAGCGCTCGCCCTCGGCGGTCTCGACACCCACGCAGCGATCGCCGTCGAGCAGCAGCCGCGTGACCTGCCGACCGCAGCGCACGGTGCCCCCGGCATCCTCGACCACGCCGACGAGTGCGTCGGTGAGACTGCCGGACCCGCCGAGCGGTATCGACCAGCTGCGACGCTGTCGGCCGGCGACCAGCGCGGCGGGCAACAGGCCGGTCCCCGGCAGGTCCACGGAGCTGAAGGTCATGGCGCAGAGCCACAGCATGAAGGCGCGGACGTGCTGTTCCCGGAACTCGTGCCGGATCACGTCCCACGCGCTCATCGCGGCACGCCGTCGCCAGACCCCGCCGTCCGGGTGGTCCGCGAGACGGTCCGACAGGCTCGGGCCCCAGCCGATCGGCAGGTTCCGGGCTGCGCCGGCCAGGGGCGCGACCTCGGCCCAACCGGTGAGGAGCCGCCGGTACGCCTGCGCGTCCTCCTCGGAGAAGCGCGCGAGCTCGTCGCAGGTCTCGTCGAGATCGAGCGTCATCCGGAGCCGCTCACCGTCCGGGAAGCCGACCAGGGCCACGGGATCGGGGTCCACGTAGCTCAGCCCGCGATCCGCGTGCAGGCCCAGCTCGTCGTCGGTCAGCATCGGGTTGGTGCGGATCAGTGTGTGACCGGTCGAGGCGCGGTCGAGCCGGTGGCCCGGCAGGAGGAACTCCTCCGTGACGGCGCCGCCGCCCGGCGCGTCGCGCGCATCGAGGACGACGACCTCGAGGCCAGCCCTCGCCAGATAGGCCGCGGTGACGAGTCCGTTGTGTCCAGCACCTGCGACGACGACGTCGGCGGTCGCGCTCACGACCGGATGTCGTCGAGGAGCCGCTGCACGTTGCCACCGAGAATCGCTGTCCGTTCGTCGTCGCTGAGACCCTCGACTTGGTCGAGGGTGTCGACCGGCGTGAGATCACCCATCGGGAACGGGTAGTCGGACCCGACGACGACGCGGTCGGTCCCGACGAAGTCGATCAGTGCCTCGATGCGTCGGGGGTCGTGGAGGACCGTGTCGAAGTACACACGTTGGAGCAGTTCGCTGGGGCGGGACCTGATGTGCTCCACGGTCAGGTGGGCAACGTTCTCGAAGCCGTTGTCCCACCGTCCCACCTGCCACGGCGCGAAACCGCCTCCGTGCACCATCACCGGCCGCAGGTCGGGGTGCCGGTCGAGGACCCCGCCGAACAGCATGTGGGCGATCGCCAGCGTCGACTCGGCCGGGTTCCCGACCAGGTTCGACAGGAAGTAGCGCGAGACGCCCCGCCCGCTGAGGGCGTGCAGCGGGTGGATGAGCACGGGTGCACGCAACTCGGCTGCCGTCGCCCAGAAGGGCTCGAGGTCGGGGTCGTCGAGCTCACGGCCGTCGACGGTCGTGGCGATCTCCACGCCGACCATGCCAAGGTCCACGACGGCTCGCCGCAGCTCCGCCGCCGCGTCGTCCGGTGACTGCAGCGGGACGGTGCACAGGCCACGGAACCGGTCCGGGTGCTCGGCCACGGTCTCGGCCAGCAGGTCGTTGAACAGCCGGCTGTAGTGGATGGCCTGCGGGGTGGGCAGCGAGTAGCCGGTGAGGTTGATCCAGCTGGAGAAGAGCTGGACGTCGACCCTCGCCGCGTCCATGGACGCGAGCCGGGCCGCCACGTCGTCGAAGTCCTGCCGGAGCGCGGGCGTGGTCCGCCCGCCGGCGAAGCGGAAGGCGGTGCCGCGGTCGGTCTCCACGAGTTCGGTGCCGTAGCGACCCTCGTCGGCGCGCAGCGCCTCGTAGAGGCCGTTGGGAGCGCCGTGGGCGTGGACGTCGTAGGTGGTCACAGGCGGGCTTCCTCCATGCGGGAGCGGAGTGCTTGTTCGGGCTCGAGGACGTAGACGCCACCACCGACCCGGTCGGTGACGTAGACGAGCCCGTCGTGGGCGACGAACACGTCGTTGATCTGCACGTCGGGCTGACCCACCGGGAGATCGGGGATCCAGTGGGCCAGCTCGACGGGGTCGGTCGGATCGGCGAGGTCGTAGACCCGCAGGCCGGCATTGAAGTAGGTGACGAACACGACCTCGGCGCTGCGATAGCTGCCCGGCCGGTTCTCGTGGGTGTTGTGCGGCCCGAAACGGAGGCCGCGGTCACAGAAGTCACCCTCCGGCGGCGGGACGACGCTGACGACCGACGGCCGGGTGTCGTCGCTGATGTCGACGACGCGCACGTAGTGCGGTCCGCCTGCGCAGGCGTCGTGGACCTCCTCGTCGGTCACCACGAGCAGGTCACGACCCGGCAGCGGCATGCAGGTGTGGGTGTCCCCGATGGGGTCCCACGAGAGCCGAGCGATGTCGGTCGGCGCCGTGGGATCGCTGATGTCGAGCACGACGAGACCGGCGTCGCAGTAGCCCAGGTAGGCCCGGTCGCCATCCACCAGCGCGTGGTGGGCTGCGTAGCGACGGTCCTCGGGCCAGTCCGGGACCTCCCCACCGCCGACGTGCATGCCCGGCCACCACCACCGGCCGGCCTCGACCGGCCGCGTCGGGTCGGCGAGGTCGACGATGACCCAGATCCGGTCCTCGAACCCCTCGGGGGTCGCTGACACGTACGCGTAGCGACCACCGGTGTAGACGATCCGGTGGACACCGCGTCCACCGGCGTCGAACCAGCCGATCTGCTCCGGGGCGAACGGATCGTCCAGGTCGTAGACGGCCATGCCGCGGGAGTCACCGACGCCGCGGCCGAACGGGAACTGCTCGTGGTTGACGAGCAGCCTGCCGTCGCCGACCTGGACCTTGTGGGTGTGGGTTCCCGGCGGAGCGGCCCACTGTCGGACGAGCTCCAGGTTCGTGGGGTCACGGGCGTCGAGGATCGACGTCCCCATCCCGCTGGGGCCGTGGTGGCCGACGTAGAGGGCGTCCTCGTGCCGCAGCACCTGCATGCCGTCGCCGTGACCACCGAGATCGTGGTGACCGATCTGGGTCAGGCCGCGCGCATCGCCGGGTCGTGTCATCGGTTGGCTCCACCGCCCGGGACGTCACCCCTCCGAGAGGGCTGAGATCAGCATGTGCAATCGATTGTACAACGTACTGACCGGCAGGAGCCGACGTCAAGGCCGTGTGACCGGTTCCTGGAGGTCAGCCAGCTGCGCCCACGGACGTCCAGGGCCCGGGTGCCGCGGAGTGCAGCGACACCGCGCCATCCTCCGTCACGACGACCAGCTCTCCGGTCTGCACACCGGCGTCGCCGTCCACGACGTTGGGCTGCACGACGACGCAGTTGCCGACCTCGAGCCGCAGGTCCGGGAGCGGCCCGGCGGGACGACTCGCCGAGCCGATCACGGGTGGGAGGTACCCACCCCCGAACCCGTGCACGAGGTCGTCGATGGTGGTGAAGCCGGCATCCTCGATGACCCCGGCGGCGTCGACGAGGTCGGCCGGCGTGGCGCCGGGGACGAGCGCATCGCACACCGCGTGGAAGGCGGCCGTGGCCACGTCGTGGAGCTCGCGGTAGCGAGGCGTGAGCTCGGCTGCCGGTGTCATGGTGCGCAGCACCTGACCGGCGTAGCCGGCGAACCTCGCGGAGAGCTCGGCGATCACCACGCTGCCGTCGTGCACGACCCGACCCAACGGGAGTTGCGGTGGGACGGGACGGTCCGGCGACGCCATGTCGGTGACCCCGATGTAGTGGATGTGGGTCTGCCCCCCGAGGGGCACGTACGCCCGCTCCACCGCGTCGGCCAGGTCCCTGTCCGTGGCACCCGGCCGTACGGCATCGGCCAGGGCACGTGCCGCCGCGTCGGACAGGTGGGCGCCGACGGCGAGCAGGTCGAGCTCGTGGTCGGACTTCCGCATCCGCAGTCGGGTGTAGGCCCCCGAGAGGTCCACGAGTTGGCCGACGTCGGCGGCGAGGCGCTGTGCTGCCGTCCAGCCGAGCGGTCCGATGACGCCGAGGCGTCGCCCGCCGGCACCTCGCCTGCCGAGCTCGGTGCCGACCGTGCGCATCGTGTCGGCACCGCCCCACCGGACCTCGCAGCCGTGGGCACGTTCGCCGGCGAGCCGGACGTGGTTGTGGAACTGCACCCACAGCACGTCGCCATCGACCTCGCGCAGGTCGACGAGCAGCGCGGCTTCGCGGGTCGTGCCCCAGCCGGTCAACCACCCGACGCCGGATCCGTTGCGTCCTGCGCCGTAGACGAGGACGAAGTCACACCCCTCGGCCACGGCCGCAGTTGCGAGCGCGGATCGACGACGGCGCCGCTCCTCCTGCGGCAGCACCGGTACCTCACCGCTGAGGATCCGCGCAGTCCGCTCTGCGCTGGGCCCCTGCCACGTCGTGGTCACGTCGCACTCCTGGTGTTGGTGTGGGTCTCGTCGAGGAAGACGGCGGCGACGACGGTCACCACGAGCAGCAGCGCTGCCACGAGGCCGGCGGCGATCTCCGCGCCGAGTCGCTCGTAGAGGCTGGCGGTGACGACCGGCCCGACGATGAGGCCGATGTCACCCACGAAGCGGAACGCCCCCAGACGACGTCCGACACCTCGGCCGCGCGCCACGTCGGCCAGCATGGTCGCCGACACCGAGATGCCGTAGGAGCCGAGGGAGAGCAGCACGATCCCGACGACCCACCACCACTCGCCGAGGTCGACCGCGAAGGAGCCGGCCCCGACCGCGAAGAGGACCAGGCCGGGCACGAGCGAGGCCTTGCGCGACACACGGTCGGCGATCGCGCCACCGGTGAACGACCCGATCAGGCGGCACACGCCCCCGAGGCCGAGTGCCAGACCGATCGCAGAGGCGCTCAGTGCGTACCGCTCGTCCCCGAGGATCGGCACGAGCGTCTGGGGCAGGGCACTCATGGTGTAGAAGAACGAGAAGGGGACCGCGTACAGGATGACGCGTTGGCGCAGGGCGGCCCGCTCGCGGTCGGGGTCGGCCGACGGCGGCGCCGTCATCGGGTCGTCGTCGCTGGCCTCGCCGCGTGGCGTGGCGGCGGTGCGGTTCGACCAGAGGCTGTAGAGCGCCACCGCACCACCGGTCACCCCGGCGGCCACCATCGTGCTGCGCCAGCCGATGGCATCACCGAGGCCCCCACCCAGCGCGGGCCCGATCGCCTGCCCGCCCAGCAGGGCGGCGGAGAAGCCCGCCATCGCCATCCCGCGCTGGTGGCGCGGGGCGGCGGTCGAGAAGTAGGTCATGCCGCTGGTGTTGGCCGTCGCCGACGCGATGCCGAGGACGAAGGCCGCGGCGATCGCCCACGTCGACGTCGGAGCGAGCCCGAATGCGGTGCTGCCGATGCCCAGGGCAGCCCCGGCGATGCCCAGCATTGCGACGGGCGAGAGCCGGTCGGCCAACCGCCCCGCCGGGATGTCGGTCGCGAGACGGCCTGCACCGAAGACCGTCGTGAGCAGCCCGAGCTGGGCGGCGCTCATCGACAGTTCGGCGCCGACGCTCGGCAGCAGGGGGACGCGGAAGAACGCGGCGATGGAGATCGCCAGCACGAACCCGCCGACCACGAGCATGCCCCGGGTCGGCAGCCGGACGTCCTGAGCCACAGCCTCGTTGCTGGTCTCGGTCTCGCCCAACGCGGAAGCCCTGTTCATCGGCCGACAGAGAGCGTACTATGCAATCGATTGTTCATCCAACTTTCCGCGGAAGTGAACCGCGCCGCACCGGTCCATGGGGCGTCGTGGGAGCCCGCGCCGACGCGAAGAGAGCAGGAGCACCGACGATGACCGACGAACGCGTGGCGACAGCGATCAGCCACTGGGCACCGCGGTTCGTCGAGAACCGCGTCCCGGTCGGTGACTTCCAGCACGTCGCCGACACGGTGCAGCGCTGGGAGGACTGGTGTGACGCATGGGTCTCCAGGGGCGAGGTGCACGAGAAGCTCGCCGAGGAGGCCCTCGCCACCGGCCGCGACCGGAGTGCCGGGGTCCACCTCGCCACCGCCGCGGTGTGCTTCCACTTCGGGAAGTTCCTCTTCGTGCAGGCTCCCGACGAGATGCGAGCCGCCCACCAGCGTGCGGTCGCCAGCCGGACGGCGGCACTGCCGCTCCTGGACCCTCCGGGCGAGCGGGTCGAGGTCCCGTTCGAGGGCACGACCCTCCCCGGCAACCTCCGACGACCACACGGTGTCGAGCGGCCGCCGCTCGTCATCATGTTCAGCGGACTGGACTCGGCCAAGGAGGAGTCCTGGGCCTACGAGGACCTGTTCCTCGAACGTGGACTCGCGACCTTCGCCTTCGACGGCCCCGGGCAGGGCGAGTCGGAGTACGACCTGCCGATCCGCGGGGACAGCGAGACCGCGGCAGGGGCCGTCATCGATGCCCTGCAGGACCGCGCGGACCTCGACGGTGACCGCATCGGGGTCTGGGGCGTGAGCCTGGGTGGCTACTACGCACCCCGCGCCGCCGCGAACGAGCCACGGCTGCGGGCCTGCGTCTCGCTGTCGGGCCCCTTCGACTGGGGCGAGGTATGGGATGACCTTCCCGGGTTGACGCGGGCGGCCTTCACTGCCCGGTCACACAGCAGCTCCGAGTCGGAGGCCCGGGAGCGCAGCCGGGAACTGACGCTCGTCGGGCACGCCGAACGGATCACGTGCCCCTTGTACGTCGTGGCCGGAGGTCGCGACCGCCTGGTCCCTGCCTCTCACCCCCAGCGACTGGCGGCCGCAGCCGCAGGCCCGTCCGAGCTGCTGCTCGTGCCCGAGGGCAACCACGTGGTCAACAACCGCGCCCACGAGTACCGGTACCGCTGCGCCGACTGGATGGCGGAGCAGCTCGCGTCCGCGTGACTGATTGCCGCCGGCCAAGCCGGGCCTGCCCGGTCAGATGACGGGAGCGTCGTTGAGGATGCAGTTGGAGACGTGCGATGCACCGACCTGGCGGAGGCGGAACTCCTCGACCTCCCGGAAGCGGACGATGACCCGGGTGTCGTCCTGGGTGACCGTCATGGCCTCCCGCATCGGCTCGGCGGCGTCGGTCTGCAGGGCGTCGAGGACGGCACCTGCCACGGCGCTGTCTGCGTAGGTCAACGTCGCGTCGAACGGCGACCGGCGTTCGATGTCCTCGAGCGTCCGCTGCTCCTCGGGCTGGTCCTCGAGGAACTGCAGCACGTCGCCGACGTCCCAGCCGCATGCGCTGGTCGCGACGGGGCACCGCGTGTGGAACCGGCAGCCCTGCGGTGGCCGGGCCGGGTCCGGCACCGAGCCCTCGAGGCGGATCCGCTGCTTCTCGCTCTCCTCCTCGACGTCCGGGTTCGCGGCGAGGAGTGCTTCGGTGTACGGGTGCTTGGGGTTCTCGAAGACCTCGTCGGACGGTCCGTGCTCGGCAACGCGTCCGAGGTACATGACGACGATCTCGTCGCTCATGTGACGCACGACGCCGAGGTCGTGGGTGATGAAGAGGTAGGTCAGGCCCCGCTCCTGCTGGAGCACGTGCAGCAGGTTGAGGATCTGGGCCTGGACCGACACGTCCAGGGCCGACGTCGGTTCGTCGAGCACGATGAACTCGGGATCGAGTGCGAGGGCTCTCGCGATGGAGATCCGCTGGCGCTGCCCACCGGAGAACTGGTGGGGGTAGCGGTACAGGTGCTGGCTGCCGAGCCCGACGCTCTCGAGCAGCTCGACGACGCGGTCGGTCAACTCCTCGCCCTGAGCCCGCCCATGGATGCGCAGCGGGCGTCCGACGATGTCCTTGACGAGGTGCCGGGGGTTCAGCGACGCGAACGAGTCCTGGAACACGACCTGGCAGTTCCGGCGGTAGTCGTTCCACGCCTCGCCGGAGAGGTGGTCCACGCGGTGCCGGTTCCGGAGGCGCTCGAGCTCCTGGAGCTGTGCCTCGCTCCGACTGCCCAGCGGCACGGCGAGGAGCTCGTCCAGCCGTCGGCGGTCTGCCTCGTCCAGCCGGAAGAAGACACCGCCGTCCGTGGGGTCCATCAACCCGCTGATCACACGGCCGAGCGTCGACTTGCCGCAGCCGGACTCCCCGACGAGGCCGAGGGTGGCGCCCCGCGGGATGTCGAAGCTCACGCCGTCGACGGCCCGCACGTGCCCGGTGACGCTCTGGAGCACGCCCTCCTTGATCGGGAAGTGCTTGCGCAGCCCACGGACGCTGATCACGTTGTCGCTGTCGGCGGACGTCTGACCGTCGCGCGCGGGGGTGACTGTCGCGCTCATGAGGTTTCCTCCAGCACCGGCATCGACTCGGCGGGCAGTCCGACCTCACCGGCTTCGTTGTGCAGCAGGCACGCAGTCCGGTGCGTCCCCTCCTCGGTCGTGGTCCACGGTGGGTCGACGCGGGAGCACGCCGGCGCGGCCACGGGACAGCGGGTGTGGAACCGGCACTGCGCGCCGACGTCGACGAGGTCGGGCACGTTGCCCTCGATCGCCACCAGCGCGCCACGCGCGTGGCTCCTGGTCGGGATCGCCGCGAGGAGGCCGCGCGTGTAGGGATGCCGTGGGTCGCTGAACAGGCTCGACGTCCTGCCGACCTCCGCCAGTCGACCGGCGTACATCACGGCCACGCGGTCACTGATGCTGCGCACCAGCGAGAGGTCGTGGCTGATGTACAGCACCGACGTGCCGTGCTTGTCCTGGAGGTCGTGGATGAGGTCGAGGATCCGGGCCTGGATCGTCACGTCCAGCGCCGTCGTGGGCTCGTCGGCGATCAGCAGGTCGGGGTCGCACGCGAGCCCCTGGGCGATCATGACGCGCTGCTTCATCCCGCCCGAGAGCTCGTGCGGGAAGCTCTGCATGACCTTGACCGGGTTGGGGATCCGGGTGTCGGCGAGGGTCTGCGCGATGCGCGCATCCATGGCCGCGTCCAGCCGCTGCTTCATCCCGCGCAACGGCGGGAGACGCAGCGCGATCTTCTCCGGGCCGCGACTCCGCATCCGGGCGGCCCGCCGCAGCAGTGGCGCCATCGCTCCAGCGTCCCCGTCGGACAGGCCCGCGTCACGCAGCACCTCCTCCGCCCGGTGCTCGGCGAACACCTCTGCGATCTGCGTGCGGACCGACAGGGCGGGGTTGAGCGCCTTGCCGGGATCCTGGAAGATCATGGCGATCCGGTTGCCACGGATCACGCGCAGTTCGTCGATCGGCAGCTGGAGCAGGTCGACCGTGTGCCGTCCGGTCCCACTGCAGGCGCCACACGCACCGCCCGTGCCGCTGCAGGCCTCGCACTGCATCGGGACGCGACCCCGCTGTCCACAGCGCTCGCAGCCCGAGCCGCCACACGCCGGGCACTCCATCCGAGGCCGGAACAGCGCCTGTCCGCCCGCATAGATCCCCGGTGGCGACGGGACCAGACGGAGCACGGACTTGGCCGTGACGGACTTGCCCGAGCCCGTCTCACCGACGAGGCCGAGCGTCTCGCCGTCCATGACGTCCAGCGAGACCCCGTCCACGGCCTGGACGAGTCCGTCCTTCCCCTCGAAGTGGACCTTGAGGTCGCGGATCGACAGCAGCGGTGCCTTGACCCTCGCCTCCGCAGGCTCGGGGTGCGCGGGCGCCGAGTGGCTCGTGACCGGTTCCGCCATCTTCATCGCCCTTCCGTCCGTGGGTCGAGGACGTCACGCAGACTGTCACCGACGAGGTTGAACGCCAGCGACCAGAGGAAGATCATCAACCCGGGGAAGGTCGACGCCCACCAACGGCCGGCCGAGATGCCGGTCTGGCCGTCCGACACCATCACGCCCCACTCCGCGATCCCCGCCTCGGCGAGACCGATGAAGGACAGGGTCGCGCCGATGAGGACCACCGCCCCCATGTCGAGCGTGGCCTGGACCACGACTGGTGTGATCGCGTTGGGCAGCACGTCCTTGAGGTAGATGCGCAGTCGCGTGTCACCCATGACGCGGGCCGCGTCCACGTACTCGTTGTTCTTGATGCTGATCACCTGGCCACGGATGATCCGGGCATACTTCACCCAGTACACCGCCGCGATCGCCAGGATGATGTTGGCCAGCGACGGGCCGAGGATCGCCGCGATCGCCAGGGCGAGGATGAGCTCCGGGATCGAGAGGAACACGTCGACGATCCGCATGAGGATGGTGTCGACCTTGCCGCCCGTGAACCCGGCGATCGACCCGATCGTCACACCGATCACGATGGTGATCGAGACCACGATGAGCGAGAGCTGGAGCGACGTCCGCGAACCCCAGATGATCCCGTAGAGGATGCTGGCGCCGTTGGAGTCGGTCCCCAACGGTGCACCGGGTGTGCCCGGCGGCTGGTTCAGGTTCCCGAAGTCGCGGGGCATCTGGTAGGGGTCGGGCGTGTTCGGCGTCGTGAGCACGGGGGCCAGGGCTGCCATGAGCAGCATCAGCACGATGATGACCACACCGACGACCGTGGTTGGGTTGCGCAGGGTCTCGCGCGCGACGGACCCCATCCGTTGGGCACGGGCGCGCATCGCCGGGTACCACGCCCCGCGGTCGTGGCTCGTTCTGACGAGGACCTCTTGGGACATTGGGTCAGTCTCCCAGCACGACACGGCGGTCGAGGTAGGCGTACAGGACGTCGACGACCAGGTTGAGGACCAGGAAGAGCACGCTGGTGAACAGCACGTACGCCATGATCGTCGCCTGGTCACCGCGCAGCACGGCATCGGCGAGCCATCGGCCCAGCCCCGGCCATCGGAAGATGATCTCGACGACCACCGAGCCCTGCAGGAGGAACCCGAAGCTCAGGCCGATGATGGTCACGGTCGGGATGAGCGCGTTCCGGCGCGCGTGTCGCCGCAGGACGATGCCCTCGGGCAGCCCCTTGGCCCGCGCGGCGTCGACGTAGTCCTCGCCGAGCTGCTCCACCAACGAGGAGCGCATCATCCGGGTGATGATGGCGCAGGCGCCGAAGCCGAGCGTGATCGCTGGCAGCAGGAGGTGCCACACGGCATCGGCGAACGCCGACCAGTTCCCCGCCAGCACGGCATCGACGGTGTAGAGCCCAGTCGGGTGCGCGATCGACGCGAACACCTCGGGGTCCGACCGGCCCACGGGGAACCATCCCAGCTGCACCCAGAAGAGGATGAGCATCAGGATCCCGAACCAGAAGATCGGCATGCTCGCACCGCTGATGGCGAAGATGCGCGCGAAGTGGTCACCCGCCTTGTCACGCCGAGCACCCGCATAGGTGCCCAGGCCGATGCCGAGGGCGATCGCGACGATCGCTGCGAAGAGGGCGAGCTCCATGGTGGAGGCGAGCCGCTCCGGGAAGATCTCGGCGACCGGTGCCTGGACGACACCGGAGTAGCCGAACTCCCCCTGGAACAGGCCCGTCAGCCACGACCAGTACTGCTCGATGAGCGAGTCGTTGAGGCTGAACCGCTCCTCGAGTGCAGCGATCTCCTCCTGGCTCATGCCGGTCGTCAGGTAGACGCCGATGGGACTGCCGCCGACACGCGTCAGCCCGAAGGCGATGATCGACGTGCCGATCAGCAGCACCGGCAGCAGCGCGACACGTCGGATGACGTAGTCACGGATCTGCATGAATCCCTCCCTCCCGAGGTGGGACCGTGGGGGCAGGTCTAGTCGGGCCTGCCCCCACGGGGTCGGTCACTTGTCGAAGTACTGGAACTTCATGTTCGGGCGCGGCCACAGCGGGTTGCGCACGAAGCCCTGCACCTCGTCGGAGTAGGCCGTCGCCGCGCCCTCCTGGGCGGCGATGATCCACATCGGGTCGTCGTACAGGATGCGCTGCAGTTCGGCGTAGATCTCCGCGCGACGCTCCAGGTCGAGTTCGACCTTGGCCTCGGCGATGAGACTGCTGATCTGCTCCGGGTCCTCGTATCCCTGGGCGAAGCCGTGGATCTCACCCCACGACCCGTTCGGGTCGACGTACTCGGACATGTAGAAGTGGGGGTCGGAGAACGGGTCGGTGTTCTTGACCCACAGCGACCACGGCGGGGGGGACATGGCGTGCCCCTCGTCGAACTGGGCCTCGGCCAGCGCGAGCACACGGATCCGGAAGTTCGGGTTCAGGCCTTCGATGGAGTCCTTGAGCACGAGCGACGCGGTCTCGAACAGGTTCGCCGCCTCGGTGGCGACGGAGACCGTGAAGCCCTCGTCCCACACCCCGGCCGCACGGAAGGCCTCCTCGGCGCACTCGTAGTCCTGCTGCGAGTAGCGCGGGGCCGACGGGTCGGTCCCGAAGATGCCGAGCGGCAGGATGTGCGGGTTGAAGTCACCGACGCCACCGAGGGCGCCCGCGAGGAAGCCCTCGTAGTCGAAGGCGCAGTTGAAGCCCTTGCGGATGTTCGGGTCGGCGAAGAAGTCACCGGCGACGGTGTCCTCCTCGGGGACCTGGTCAGCCTGGGCGTTCAGGTTGAAGCCGATGTGGATCGGTTCCAGCAGCAGACCCTCGGTGTCGATGATGATGCCCTCGGCACCCTCGAGGTCGGGGATCAACGACGGGTCGGTCTCGATCGTGTCGTAGTCGCCGGCCTGGAGGCCGAGGATGCGGACGTCGGGATCCGTCACGATCTCGAACCGGTAGTCGAGCTTCGCCGGCTCGCCCCAGTAGTCCTCGAAGATCTCGAACCGGAGGTTCTCGCCGCGGTTCCACTCGATGAACCGGTACGGACCCGTCCCGACCATGTTGCCGGTCATGAACTCGTTCGGCGTGTTCGCCTCGACACCGCCGTTCTCCTCGACGGCCGTGGGGCTGACGATCGACGCGACCGGGTTGACGACCACGGAGTTCAGGAAGCCTGCGTTCGGCTCGGTGAGGGTGACCTCGAAGGTGAACTCGTCGACGACGCGTGTCTCGGCGACGTTGTCCGCGATGAACCCGACGCTGGATCCGGGCAGGTCCATCGTGACCACGCGGTCCCAGCTGTACTTCACCGCGTCCGCGTTGAAGGGCGTGCCGTCGTGGAAGACGACCCCCTCACGCAGCGGGAACGTGTAGGTCAAGCCGTCCTCGGAGATCAGCCCGTTCTCGATGGACGGCACCTCGGTCGCCAGTGCTGGCACCGGTTCCGGCCCGTCCGGCGGGATCTCGAGGAGGCGCTCGTAGACCTGGTACATCATGGTCTCACCGGTCTCGCCGGTCTCCTCCTCGGCCGGGTCGAGACTGCCTGGTTCGTCGTCCCCGGCGTGCACGAACACGCCGGTTGCCGACTCCCCGCCGTCGTCACCGCCGTCGTCACCGCCGTCGTCACCGGCGTCGTCGACCTCGGTCGAGGTGTCGCCGTCGCCGGCATCCTCCTCGCCGCTGTCGTCCGGCCCGCACGCCGCGGCCAGCATGGCGATGACGGCGACCAGCGCCAGCATCCGCGTGACCGTCCGGCCACGTCCTCGGTTGGTTGCACTTCTCATTGGGTGTTCTCCCGCTCTCTCTCCGCGCTCACCGTCGGCCCTCCCGAACCTCAGGTGGCTCCACTTTCCCTGGTTCTGATGTCGTTCGACGTTGCTCCTGGTCCTGATGCTGCTTGAACAATCGATTGCGCATGTTTTGGTCGTGGTTGTCTACCGACGGCTGCTGCCGGTCTACTCCTGCGGTCGCCGCGCCGAAAGGTCGTCGATGGGCGTGAGCCCGTCCGTGACGTCGTCGCGTTCCTCTGAGACCAGCTCCAGACCCGCCCCTCTCGCCGCCATCTCCAGCAGCGCCGAGAAGTCCACGTCGCCCAGCCCGTTGCCGATCATGTCGACGACCTGCTGGTGCACCTGTGCGGACACGGGCAGGGGCACGTCCAGCGAGCGCCCGGCCTCGAGCCCGAGCTCGAAGTCCTTGCGCAGCAGGTGGCCGGTGAAGGTCGGCGTGTAGTCCAGGTTCACGAGACCCGGCGTCTTGTAGCGCGTGAAGACCGAGCCCATGACGCTGCCGTTGAAGAACTCGAGGTAGTCCGCCCGGGCGATGCCCGCCTTCTCGGCGAGCACGGTCGTCTCCGCGAGAACCTGGGTCACCACACCGAGCACGAGGTTGTGGCAGATCTTCACCAGGCGCGCGACGCTGTTCTCACCCACGTACGTGACGGTTTCGCCGAACAGGTCCAGAATGTCCGAAACCGCCTCGTACGCGTCCTGCGGGCCACTCACGACGACGCCGAGCCGCCCCGACTTGACGACCTTCGGGCTGCCGCTGACCGGGGCGGAGAGGAGGGCGCAGCCCAGCTTGTCGGCGGCCGCCGCGACCTTGTCGGACGCCTCGACGCTGATGGTCGAGGAGTCGACGATGACCGACGGTGTCACCCCCTCGCGGCTGAGCAGACCGTCGTCGCCGAGCAGCACCTGCTCGAAGACGGCCGACGACGACACGATCGTGAAGACCACGTCGCAGTCCGCGAGGTCGGCCGGTGTGTCGACGAGCGTCGCACCCAGCTCCTGCAGTGGCGCAGCCTTCGACTGCGTTCGGTTCCAGACCTTCAGGTCATGGCCGGCGTTCAGCAGTCGCAGCGCCAGCTCGAAGCCCATGCGGCCGGTCCCGAGCCACCCGATCGTCTTCGTCGTGTCCACCAACTCGATGCTCCGTCTCGTGCGTTCGTCTTCCTGGCGGCCCTGCTGGCAACCGACCCGTGGGCGTGCGATGTGTCTCTGGTCCGCACTCCGGTGTGCAATCGATTGCGCAACGCACCATACGGAAGCGGTCGCGTGCGGTCAAGCGTTCCATTGGTCGGGATCGGGCCTCATCGGGCGAGCACGAGGGCCAATGATCCCGCGAGCGTCAACGCTGCGCCCACCCAGGCACGGCGCCGTGCCGGCGGGGCGAGGACGTCGCCGGCCACGCGCACGCTCAGGCCGACGACGAGCGGTGGCGTCAACTGGAGCACGGCCAGGGCGACGGCGATCCTCGTGAGGTCGAACGCGGTCCACTGGAGGAGGATCGCGAGGCCGACCGCGGTCCCCGACAGGAGCAGCAGTGGCCGCACGCCCTCCCCTACCGGTTGGCGGCCCCTGCGGCCGGTCACCGTGAGCCCGATGCCGTAGGCGATCGCGCAGGTCGTCATGCCGACGGCGGCGGCAGCGACGGGTGACTCGACGCCGCGCAGGCCGTAGCGGATCAGGACCGGGGACACGGACCAGCACAGGGCCGTGGCGAGGCCGGCGATCACACCGATCCGCAGGCCGGACCGCGCCTCGGTGCCCGACCCGGACGGAGCGGCGGGCGCGCCGGCACCGTCCGCAGGAGGCCGTGGCCGACGGCGGCCGGCCACGACGGCGACGCCGGCCACCGTCACCACGAGCCCCGCGACCTCGACGAGACCGAGCGGTTCGTCCAGTGCGACGGCGGCGACCAGCGCACCGAAGAGCGGCACGGTCCCCACGACGATCCCGGTCCGGGCCGCACCGAGACGGACCTGGCTCACGGCGAGGAGGGTCCAGCCGAGACCGAAGTGGACGAGGCCGGCGACGGCGCACGCCGCGAGTGCCGCTGCTGGAGCGCCCCGGAGCCCCGCGAAGGTGCCCGTGACCATCGAGACGAGCAGCAGGACACAGGCCGCGACAGCGAGCACGGCGGCGGTCGCGCGATAGACGTCGACGCCTCTGAGGGCCCGCCGCTGGACGGTCTGGAACACGGCGAACCCGAGGGCGGCGCCGGCCGCTGCCGCAATCCCGCTCACCCTGTCACCAGCGCACGCGTCGGCGCGTCGAGGCGTGGCGTCCGACAACCCACTGGTTGGTGCCCTTCCTCGAAAGGTCTCGCCCTGATCAGGCGCTCGATGCAGCTCAGGCGGTCCGTTGCCATCCCAGGGTCGATGCTCGCGGCACGAGCGTCGGGGCCAGTGGCAGCGTCGGTATCGACCGCGCATCGTCCTCGATGAGGGACACGGCCGTGTCCGCGGCCATGCGGCCGAGTGCGTAGGTCGGCAGCCGCACCGTCGTGATGGTCGGGTTCGTGAACTCGGTCATCGGCGTGTCGTTGTAGCCGACGAGCGCAACGTCGTCCGGGCACGACAGGCCATGCTTCGAAAGGGCCTGGAGGGCGCCGAAGACCATCAGGTCGTTGTGGATGAAGAAGGCAGTCGGCACGTCGTCATGCTGTGTGAGGAACAGGTCCATGAGGCGCCGCCCCTCGTCGAGGACCGGTCGCACGGCCGTCTCGGCGACCTCCACGACCTCGGCTCCCCCGTCGCGAAGTGCGGCACGGAAGCCAGCCGCGCGGTCGTGGAACGAGGAGATCCCCGCCGGGCCGACGATGTGCCCGATCCTGCGGTGCCCCTGCTGCAGGAGATGCTCGGCGGCAAGACGGCCACCTCGCTCGTCGTCGTGCGTCACGGCGGGCAGACCGGATCCGGGAAGACTCCGCACGGCGAGCACCACGGGTACTTCGGCGGCCAGCTTGCGCAGGACGGGTTCGTCACCGTGCCGACCGGCCGCGACGATCACGGCGTCGATGCGTCGACTCCTGAAGCTCTCCAGCACACGGCGCAGCCGTGCGTCGCTGTCCTGGGTCTCGGCGACCAGCGTCATGAGACCACGACCCTCGAGGCTGTTCTCGATCCCGCGGATCACCGGAGAGAACGAAGGATTGCTGAGATCCGGTACGACCACGCCGATCGCGAACGTCCGGCCCCGCCGGAGCCCACTGGCGACCGAGTCGCCGCGATAGCCGAGCTCGTCGGCGATGGCTCGCACCCGCTCGCGCGTGTTGACGCTCACCTCGGTCGCACGTTCCGGATCGAGTGCCCGGGAGACCGTCGAGAAGTGGACCCCGGCCCTCGCCGCAACGTCCCGCAACGTCACCCGGGTGGGCGCCCCGACGCCGGCCACCGGTCGGAGCTGGTGCATCTCGGCCGCTGCCACGTGCGCTCCTTGGTGTACAATCGATTGCACAGCGGCATGAAAAGTACATCCCTCACAAATCGCTGTCAACGCCCCTTAGCGATCGGCCTCGTGAACGGTCTCCCTTGGAGCCGGTCACCCGTTGGGACGTGGAACCGCCGGATCCTCGAGATCACCAGGCCGATCGACATCACCGGGGCGTCGCCCCGGGACCGGCACGCTGACGACTCCCGGTTGTGAGAACAACTGCCGGGCGCCTCGGTCCCCGGACGGTCGGCACGCCAACGGCCAGACGGCGCGCGCGAGGGCGACGGGGTGGGAGTGGCCGTCGTCGTATCGGGCCCGGGCGATCTCGGCACCGTCGACGACCGCCTGGCGGACCGCCCGTATGGCGGTCGGCGCGACGCCCGGCTGGTCGGCAAGCAGCATCACGGCCACGTCGACGTCGACGCCCAGCTCCGTGAGCCCGACCGCGACCGACGTCCCGAGCCCGTCGTGGTAGGCGGGGTTGTGGACGTGCCGCACCCGGGGGTCCTCCGGGAGGGCCGACGCCACGGCGACGCCGTCGTGGCCCACCACGACCACGACCTCGTCGAGGCCGGCTGCGAGCGCCGACCGTGTCACGTGCTCGACGAGGGGTTGGCCGCGCACCTGCGCGAGCTGCTTGGTCGCCGCGCCGAAGCGTCGGCCGAACCCGGCGGCGAGAACGACACCAGCGGACCGCACGTCAGACGGCCTCATCGGCCTGTTGCACGGCATCCCCGTCGAGGCGGGCCATGGACCCTCCGGACCGACCACGATCGACCGCCATGACCTGTGCGGCGACGGACAGCGCGATCTCGTCAGGTCCGTCGGCGCCGAGGTCGAGTCCTGCCGGCCCATGGATCCTGGCCAGGTCATCGGGAGTCGGACGCACGCCCAGCCCGACGAGGTGCTCGAGCAGGCGGGCCAGCCGTCGGCTGGGGCCGAGGACACCGATGTAGTCCACGCCGGTCCCCAGGAGGGCCTGGAGGTACCCGACATCCCGGAGGAAGTTGTGGGACATGATCACAGCGGCTGTCCGTTCCCGCACGCCAGCGACGGTGGCAGACTCCTTCGGGCTGGTGGCGATGAGCGTCGTCGACGCCGGGAACCGATCCTCCGTCAGGAGGGCGGACCGATCGTCGAGGACGACCATGTCCCAGCCGAGGGAACGGCCGAGTCGCACCAGCGGTGCAGCATCGGGGCCGGCGCCACAGACCAGCAGGCGGCGCTGAGGCCGGATCACCTCCACGAGCACGTCGATCTCGGCCTTCTCGTCCGACTGGACACGACGACGGCCGCTTCGCCCTGACCGGACCACGTCGCGGGCCGTTGCTGCCACGTCAGGCGGCAGCAACGGCTCCTCCTCGGATCCCCTGAGCAGGTCGTGACGCCCGACGTCGAGGTCGGGCTGCGACGAAGCGATGACGGTCACCAGCGCGGACGAGCGATCCGCCTTCCTGCCGGTGTCGAGCAGGTCCAGCACCTGCATGCCAGAGCTGCTCGGCTCGACGAAGACGTCGATTGCCCCGTTGCAGCCGAGCCCCCAACCCCAGATCGCCTCGACGTCTGCCGTCAGGTCGAACGAGACCAGCTGCGGCTGCCGGTTCTCGATGACCGCCTGTGCGACAGTCACGATCTCGCCTTCGAGACATCCGCCGGAGATGTTCCCCTCCCACGTGCCGTCGCTTCGGACCACGAGGCGTGCACCCGTCCGCCTGTACGTCGACCCGCGTGTCTCGACGATCGTCGCCAGCGCGAAGGTGCGGTCGGCGTCGACCTCGTGGCGCGCAGCGGCGAGGATCCGATCGAACGCCCCGCCGTCAGTCACCCCACGCTCCCGGTCTCATGTCGGCCCGAGGACACCAAACCACCGTCGCCCGGCCCGCGCGACCGTACTGGTGTCCTCACCGGCCAGCCGCGGCCAGCGCACCCCCAGGACGGAACGCCTGCAGGGCGAAGGCGGGACGGTGCATCCCCGGAAAGACGAAACGGTCCCCGTGAGAAGGGACCGTTTCGTAGTAGCGGGGAAACCCCGCAACGTCTGTGACCGTAGCGTTACGAACACGGAAGAACCGCAGGTCAGAGCCTCGCGCACCATCGCTGCACCACCCCCTGCCCCATGCTTGCGCCCGTCCGATCTCGAGAAACGGTCGAGAAACCATTGTCTGCTCCTTGTGCCACCTGTCACTCTGCCATTTCCTTGTGACTACCTGGCGACGCCGTCAGGGTT